>DDIS01000211.1:6315-12810 GCA_002338615.1 Proteobacteria bacterium UBA1844
ATTGGCGGAAGCCCGCCAGGCCGTGCGCGCGCTGATTCCAAACTCGCCGCCGGATGAATGGCCGGGTCTCGACAACACTTTGCCCGCGCTGCCGGCGCAGTTCGAGCCGGAGAAACTGGTCATGGCGCTGCCGGAAGTTCGCGCGGCACACCGCCAGGTTGACGTTGCCAGCGCGGTCGTCGATTTGCGCGAACGCGAGAAACGACCGGATCCGACGATTGGCATCGCCGGCGGCAAGGAGGGTGACGCCAACCTGATTGGCGTCAACGTCACCGTGCCCTTGTTCGTACGCAACTCGTACAGCGCGGAAGTATCGGCAGCCGTGGCTGATCGCCGCGAGGCCAGGCAGATCGCCAGCGACATTCGTCAGCGTTCCTACGCGCGCGTCATCAGCGCCGCCGAACGTTACCGCGCAGTCTACGCCGCGTGGCAGGACTGGCGCGCAGCCGGCAGCGAAAGCCTGGAACGCCAGGGTGACCTGATACGACGCCTGTGGCAATCCGGCGAGATCAGCACCACCGACTATCTCGTGCAGCTCAGGCAGACACTCGACGTCAGGGAAAACGCCCTCGAGCTCCGCCAGTCATTCTGGCGCGCCTGGTTCGAATGGGTGAACGCCTCCGGCCAGGTCGATGACTGGCTCGGCCTGCAACCCGACGTGTAGCCCCGAATATTCCTGGAGAATTCCAATGCAATCCATAATTCAATGGACCGCGGTCTTGTGCCTGTCGTTCGCCATGACATCCGCCTGGGCCCAAGAAGCCGACCACGGCGACGAAGAACAGGGCGCGCGCAGCGTCAGTCTCGCGCTCGCGGAACGAGAGCAAGCCAGCGTACGCGTCGACGTCGTCGAACGTCGCGCGCTCGATGAGTCAATACTCGTGCCGGCCGAAGTGGTCATCAATGCCTACGAGTCCTCGCGCGTCACGCCCCGCATCGCAGCCCAGGTCGTCGCGCGCCACGTGCGCCTTGGCGACAGCGTCGAAGCCGGGCAGAAGCTGGTGACTCTGTCCAGCGTCGAAATGGCCGAAGCACAGGGCCAGCTCATTGTCGCGAACCGGGAATGGCAGCGGGTACGGTCGCTGGGCCAGAGCGCGGTGTCGGAACGGCGCTACACCGAGGCCCAGGTCGCGCAACAACAAGCTTACGCGCGGGTGATCGCCTACGGGATGACCCGTGCACAGGCCGACGCGCTGCAGAACGGCAACGACGCCAGCAGGGCAACGGGCGAATTCGATCTGCTTGCTCAACAAGCGGGTACAGTCCTGCGCGACGATTTCATCGTCGGCGAACTCATCGAGCCCGGCCGCGTGCTGTTCGATATCAGCGACGAATCCGTCATGTGGGTCGAGGCACAGACAGTGCCGGCCACGCTGGGTCACATCGAGAACGGTGCAGCGGCCCGGGTCAGTGTCGACGGCGAGACCTGGATCGACGGAACGGTGCTGGAGCGCCGCCACCAGCTCGATGAAACCACGCGAACGCAGGGCTTGCGCATCGAGGTGCAGAACCGGGATGACCTGCTGCATGCCGGCCAGTTCGTGCAGGCGGAAATCGTTACCGGGACGAGAGAGCCTGCCCTGGCCGTGCCGCAGTCCGCCATCACGCTGATTGACGGCCTGCCAACGGTGTTCCTGCTCGAAGACGGCGACGAATTTCACGCCACCGCTATCGACGCGGGCGAGACCGTCGGCGACTGGCGCGTGGTCCGCGGCGGGCTGAGCGAAGGCAACGAGATCGCCATCGACGGCGTGTTCCACCTCAAGTCACTGATGCTCAAGTCGTCGCTCGGCGGCGGCCACGGGCACTGAGGGGATTACCATGTTGAATAAACTCGTAGAAGCCTCACTGCACTACAAGTTCCTCGTGCTGATCGTGTTCGGCGTCATTGCCTTCCTGGGCTGGCGGGCCGTCGTCAGCGTCCCTATCGATGCCTTCCCGGACGTAACGCCGGTGCAGGTCAACATCTACACCGAGTCACCCGGCCTGGCCGCGGAAGACGTCGAGGAACTGCTGACCTTCCCGATCGAGTCGAGCATGGCGGGCTTGCCGGACGTGCAGCAGATACGCTCCGTCAGCCTGTTCGGACTCTCCTATGTTGCCGTCTACTTTGACGACGCCACGGATATCTACTTCGCTCGACGCCTCGTCATGGAGCGGCTGCTGGAGGTGGGCGACCGTATCCCCGAAGGCTACGGCACCCCGGAAATGGGCCCGAATACCTCCGGCCTCGGCCAGGTCTTCTGGTACACGCTCGAGCGCGCCGACGAAAAGCTGAACGCCGACATCTCCGACATGGACCTGCGCACGTTCCAGGACTGGACCGTGCGGCTGATCCTGCGTACGGCGCCGGGCGTGGATGACGTCACCTCCTGGGGCGGGCAGGAACGACAGTACCAAGTGGTCATCGACCCCCTGAGCCTGATCGAGTACGACCTGACCTACAGCGACGTCATGAGCGTCATCCAGTCCAACAACCGGCAGGTCGGCGGGCAATACGTCAACATCGGCGCGGAACAGAACCTCGTTCGCGGCCTCGGCCTGGTCGAGAACGAGCACGATATCGGCGACATGGTGGTCAAGGTCGAGGACGGAACGCCCGTGTACCTCCGGGACATTGCCGACATCCGGCAGGAAGGTGCGCTGCGCTTCGGCGCCGTGACGCGTGACGGCAAGGAGGTCGTGCTCGGCATGGCGTTGTCGCGTATCGGCGAGAATGCCGCCAACGTCGTCGATGCCGTGAAGGAAAAAGTCGACATCGTCCAGCAGTCGCTCCCCGACGGCGTAAAACTGAACCCTATCTACGAGCGTACCGACCTTGTTGAAGAAGCCGTCGGCACGGCGCGTAATGCGCTGATCGAGGGCTCGATCCTGGTTGCCATCGTGCTGTTCCTGTTCCTGGGCGAGCTCCGCTCCGCCGTGGTCGTCATCAGTGCCCTGCCGCTTGCCATGCTCATTGCGTTCATCTTTATGAACGAGGCCGGTCTCTCGGCCAACCTGATGTCGCTTGCCGGCCTGGCCGTTGGTATCGGAATGATGGTTGACGGCGCGGTGGTCATGGTCGAAAACGCGTTCCGGATCATGGCGGAGCGCAAAGCCGAAGGCGGCAAGGTTGATCGAACCGCTGCCGTCCTGACGGCAGCCCGCGAGGTGGCGAACCCCATCGCCTTCGCGATCATGATCATCATCGTCGTGTTTCTTCCCCTGTTCGCGCTACAGGGTCTCGAGGGCAAGCTGTTCAAGCCGATGGCGTTCAACATCAGCTTCGCCATGGCCGGCTCACTGCTACTGACGTTGACGCTGATCCCGGTACTCGCTGCGCTCATCCTGAAGCCAAAAGAGGAACGGGATACCTGGCTGGTGCGGGTCATCAAGCAACGCTACTTGCCTTTGCTCTCCTGGTCCTTGAAGAACCGGAAGAAAGTGACGGGCAGCGCGCTCGCGTTGCTCGTCGCAAGCCTCGCGCTGTTCCCGTTTCTCGGCAAGGAGTTCATGCCACAGCTGCAGGAAGGTTCGATCATGTGGCGGGTGACGTCCATTCCATCGGCGTCGCTGGCGCAATCCATCGAAGTATCGAAGAAGATCGAGAACGCCTTGTCGGCCTACCCCGAGGTCGAAACGACCGTAGCAATGATTGGCCGCGCCGAGAAGGGCGAAACAGCCGACGTCAACTACATGGAAATTTTCACCAAGCTGAAGCCGGAGGACTCATGGCCCGGCGATCGTGACATCCAGCAGCTTGCGGAAGACATGCGCGAGACGCTGGAAGAGGTCGCGCCTACCGCAGTCATCGCGTTTACCCAGCCAATTCAGATGCGGGTCGAAGAACTCATCTCGGGCGTGCGGGCCACTCTCGCCGTGAAGCTGTACGGCGAGGAGTTGACGGAACTCGACCGCCTGAGCCAGCGGATCAAGGACGTGGTCGAGGGCGTACCGGGCGTGGCGGACCTGTCGCTGGAGGCCAACGTCGGCAAGCCGCAGATTCGCATCAAGGTCAAGCGCGACCAGCTTGCACGCTTCGGCCTGAACGCGGATGACGTGCTGTCCGTCGTGCGCACCGGCATCGGCAACGAACCGGTTTCGACACTGATATCCGGCGTGCGCCGATTCGATATTACTGCGCGCATCAAGGACAGCTCCAAGCAGTCGGTCGACGCGATACGGCGCATCCCGCTGAAGACGGCGAGTGGCGCCATCGTGCCGCTTGCGACGGTTGCCGATGTCGACGTCGCCGAAGGCTACTCGTTCGTGCGCCGGGAACAGCTGCAGCGTTACTCGGTCATCCAGATGGACGTTCGCGGCCGTGATGTCGATGGCTTCGTCCAGGACGCGAACGCTGCAATCGAAAGCGAGCTGGACCTGCCGCCAGGCTACTGGATCGAATGGGGTGGCGCGTTCGAGAACCAGCAGCGCGCATTGACCCGGCTCGCGATCATCGTGCCGTTGACGATCTTTTTCATCTTCGTCCTGTTGTACACGGCCTTCAATTCGATCAAGTACGCGACCCTGATCATCGCCAACGTGCCTTTCGCGACCATCGGCGGGCTGCTGGCCCTGTTCGTGACTGGTCAGTACGTTTCGGTACCGTCAGCCATTGGCTTCATCGCTGTTTTCGGTGTGGCCATGCTGAACGGCATCGTGCTCGTCAGTTTCATTAATGAACAGCGCGACGCCGGCTTCAGTGTTCGCGACGCCGTTCGGCGCGGCACCGAACTGCGCTTGCGGCCTGTGCTGATGACGGCGAGCGTCGCCATTCTCGGCCTTATACCGATGCTCTTGTCAACCGGCGTCGGGGCCGAGACGCAAAGGCCTCTGGCCTCTGTCGTCGTCGGCGGTTTGCTGACGTCGACAGCGCTGACGCTGATTCTCCTGCCTGTCATTTATGAGTGGATGGAAATGCGCGGTCGGAAATCTGAGCCGGCGCCGTCTCGGGGCGATCTCGACCTCGCCGACGCGCATGCAAAAGCAGCCGAATGAAAGGAAGCGCATCATGATTGAGATCAAAGCGTTCATTCATCGCAGCCGGGCGGCGAGCGTCGTTCGCGCCTTGCGCAAGGGCGGTTTCACGAACATGACCGCCGTCGATGTCAAAGGCATGGTCAAAGCGCTCGACGAAAAAGAACAGCAATATTCAACCGAGCTTGGCGACCGCGTGATCACCGAGGTGAAGCTGGAGCTTGTCTGCGAAGACGACCGGCTCTCCGAAGCCGCCGATCTGATACGCGCTAACGGGAAAACCGATATGGAGGAATCGGGCTTCATTTATGTGAGCAAGATCACGGCCGCCATTCCGATTTGAGTCTTTAGTTTCAGGTCTCGCAGTTCGTGTGTCATTACGAATTGCGAGCGGGCGATAGCGCCAACTTCCTGCGCGCGTAGTCGTCCGGCGTAACCAGAGGAGCCGCCGGGTTCGTCCCCCTAACACGGCGGCTCCGCCTTTTCTTTTCAATAAAGGTAACGCTTCCATACCTGCCGGTCGCATTACTTGCATTGTCCTAACTTAATTGCCTATCAGAGGATTTTTTGCCGTGAATAAAACAAGCCTGCCGACCGACAAAGCCACGCAAGACAATCATCAGCACGACGATTGGATAAACAGCTTGTTGGACGGCAGGGCTGAACTCTTCTTCTCGTTAATGTGCGGCGCCGCACTTCTTCCTGGTTGGCTCGGGCCGAAAATATCGGCGATGCCTGACGGCGTTGCGTTTGGCTTGTTATTGGCTGCATATTTTTTCGGCGGGTATTTCACGCTGAAAGAAGCAATCGGAAAAGTTTCACACGGCAAATTTGAGATCGACTTTCTTATGCTCGTCGCCGCAGGCGGCGCGGCTGTCCTCGGCGAATGGGCGGAGGGCGCGTTCCTCCTGTTTCTGTTCAGCATCGGCCACGCCCTTGAAAATTACGCGATGGCGAGAGCCCGTAACGCCATATCAGCGCTCGCCGATCTTGCGCCTGAGGAGGCGCTCGTTCGCCGGGACGGGAGGGAAACGAAAGTACCCGTCGACGAATTGAAACCAGGCGACATTGTAATCGTTCGCTCGAACGAGCGTATTCCCGCCGACGGGTTCGTCATCAAGGGCGAAAGCAGCGTCAATCAGGCGCCAATTACGGGCGAAAGCGCCCCGGCCGATAAGTCGCCTGTGAAAGTTAGCAGCGAAGCGGCTCACAATCCCGACAAAATCAAACCGGCGCACAAGGTTTTTGCCGGTTCGATTAACGGCGCCGGAAGCCTCGAAATTCAGGTGACCCGGCGCGCTTCTGAAACGACGCTGGCCCGCGTTATCGATATGGTCAGCGCCGCTGAAACCAGGCAATCGCCGACGCAGAGCTTCACCAAGAAGTTTGAGAAGGTGTTTGTTCCATGCGTCGTCATGCTGGCCTTTATCACGGCTTTGTCATGGCTTTTTCTCGACGAAGACCTCGCGCAAAGTTTTTACCGGTCGATGGCGGTGCTGGTCGCAGCTAGTCCTTGCGCGCTCGCCATCGCAACGCCCA
>DDIS01000074.1:0-972 GCA_002338615.1 Proteobacteria bacterium UBA1844
GTCAGGGCGGTCAGCGCAAGCGCCCACCGCACCGGAACCGGCGGACAGGCTAACAAACCGGGGCTGGCGGCGGCTGATGGCAAAACTCTGCCGCAGAAATCGGTATTTCCAGTTAGCCTGCCTTTTCCAGGGTTTCACTCGCAGTGAGCCAATCGCATTCAAGTTTCTCAATCTCTGATTTCGTTGCCGCTTGCCCTGCGAGTATTTCTTTTAGTTCTTTTTTACGCGCTGGATCGCTGTAGATAGACGTCTCGGACAGGCAGCGTTCGAAGTTCACAAGGGTTTCCCGATGAATGGCCAGTTGCTCCTCGATACGCAGGACTTTGTCGCGCAGGGGTTTAAGCTGTTCACGTCGACTTGCATCCAGCTGGCGTTGTTTTTTTCGGTTTGAAGATGCGGTTTGTGGCTTGTCGTTTGCGGAGCCGGCCGTGCTTTCGGTGGCACTTTGCTCGCGCAGCCAATCGGGATACTCGTCGAGAGTCCGCGTGAACGGCTCGACGATGCCACCGTGCACGACGACCAACTCGTCGCAAACACTGCGTAACAAATGCCGGTCGTGAGAAATCACCACCAGTGCGCCACTATACTCAATGAGCGCAATGCTCAATGCTTGGCGCATGTCGAGGTCAAGGTGATTGGTTGGCTCATCCAGGAGCAGCAGGTTGGGCTTCTGGCGAATCATGAGGGCCAGCACCAGCCGGGCCTTTTCCCCGCCTGAGAATTGTACAACCGGGGCAAAAATTCGCTCACCACTGAAGCCGAATCGTCCGAGGTAATTGCGCATGTCCTGTTCCCGGTCCTTCGATGCGATTCTTTGCAGATGATCCATGGGGCTGTCTGCAACGATCAGAAGGTCGAGCTGGTGTTGTGCAAAATAGCCAATGTTGGCGTCTTTGCTCAGGTTCCGCTCTCCTTCCAGCACAGTGCTGCCATCGGCAAGTGCTTTGACCAGGGTCGATTTGCCGGCGCCAT
>DDIS01000074.1:1069-36364 GCA_002338615.1 Proteobacteria bacterium UBA1844
AGGGTCGATTTGCCGGCGCCATTGACGCCGAGTAAACCGAGCCGGTCGCCGGCCGATAAACTGAGATTGATATCGCGCAATACAACTTTTGCGCCGGATTCACGGTAGCCCAGCGCTGCGTCGGTCAGCCCCAGCAAGTGTTGCGGCTGTTTGTCAGGCGGCAGAAAGTGAAAGCGAAACTCCGAGTCGGCATGTGCCGGGGCGATTTTTTGCATGCGTTCCAGCATTTTTAACCGGCTTTGGGCCTGGCGTGCTTTCGATGCCTTGTAACGAAATCGATCAACATAACTCTGGATATGCGCAATATCCTTTTGCTGGCGCTGGTACATGGACTGCTGCTGCGCAAGTTGCTCGGCGCGCTGAGCTTCGAACTGGCTGTAATTGCCTGTGTACAAGCGGATCTCCTGGTGTTCGATGTGCGCGATACGGGTGCAGACGACGTCCAGGAAATCGCGATCGTGAGAGACGACCAGCAGGATACCCGGGAAGCTGCTCAGCCAGCGCTCCAGCCAGAGAATGGCCGGCAGGTCGAGGTGATTGGTGGGCTCATCCAGCAACAGCATATCCGAGCGACACATCAGGGCGCGTGCCAGGTTGAGGCGCATGCGCCAGCCACCCGAGAACGAGGGCACCGGGTTTTGAATATCCTCGGGCGCAAACCCGAGTCCGTGCAGGAGGCGTGCGGCGCGAGCGTTGGCACTGTAGCCATCGATGTGCTCCATGTGCTCGTACAGCGCTGCCAAGGCATCGTTAGTGCCATTGGCTTCTGTTGCTGCGATTTCGCGCCGCAGCGAAATCAGTTCAGCATCTCCTTCGATAACAAATTCGACAGCCGCAATGGCAGCAGATGGGCTTTCCTGCTCGACATGCGCGATAACCAGGTTCTGCGGCAGGCTGAATGCACCATTGTCGGCATCGAGCTTGCCCATGATCATTGCGAACAGGGAAGTTTTGCCGCTGCCGTTGGCGCCAATCACGCCCAGGCGCTGGCCCGCATGTACTTGCAGACTGGCATCCCTGATGAGCAGCTGCGTGCCCCTGCGTAAACTGATGTTGGACAGATTCAGCACAATGCGTTGGTGAGCCAGGTCAGGAAATACAAATGAACGCCAGAGGGGCGCGGTTTACTTCAATAATGCGTGTTCGGGCGGCAGCTCGTGAGTAACCCACTTGGCCAGACGATGTTTCATTGCAGGCAAACTCAGTTGGTTGGCCGGTAGCGCGGCAATCTTGCCGTCATGAACCAGTAGCCGATAGGCATACTCGACCTTGAGATCGTGCGAGTCTGTCGCTTCGAACTCAACCACGCCGCGCCGCGTGGCATCAGCGATGACCATTTGCAAGGCCTCCTTCAGCAAGGCGACTTCATTCTTGAGTTTTTTTGCCATTGCGGGTCCTGCCGGGGTGTGCGAACCCGAAGTTTAGCCCGGACTATTTGCGAATGCGATCGTGCGCCGGTATCAAAAGTCTTGTTTCGGCCGGGCGAATCCGACACAGTTAGCCCGTCGCCCTGGATGCTCGGAGAATCCTCAAGTGTTACCGGTACTTAGCCTGAACGAGACTCGTGTTATCGGCTGCCTCATCGAAAAATCCGTGCTGACGCCGGACCAATACCCGCTGACCCTCAATGCGCTGACCAACGCATGCAACCAAAAATCCAGCCGCGATCCGGTTATGTCGCTGTCGCAGGGCGAAGTGCAACATACGATTCGCGAGCTGGAAAAGAAGCAACTTGTACGGACCGAAGAGAATTTTAAAAGTCGCACGGAAAAGTACGTGCAGCGATTCTGCGATACGCGCTACAGCGACATACAAGTTAATGCAGCGGAGCGCGCAATCATTACCGTACTACTCTTGCGCGGCGCGCAGACGCCGGGCGAACTCCGCGCCCGCAGCGGCCGTTTGCACACATTCGCTGACAATGACGACGTGCTCACGGCACTCATCAGTCTGATGGAGCGAGAAAATGGACCCTTGGTCGTCAAGCTGCCGCGCACGCCAGGGCGCAAGGATTCGAGTTACATGCACCTGTTTTCAGGGCCGGTCGATGTTGAGGCAGCGGCAGCGAGTGCCGCAGAGAAAGCACAGTCGGAGCAGAAACGCGGTAGTTCGTCTGATCTTGCTGCGCGGGTTACGCAACTTGAAAGCGAGCTTGCAGAATTAAAAGAGCGGCTGGGCATTGCGGCGCACGACTGAGTCCATGTGTATCGATATACAATGGCGTATCGACTACGAGGCGCTGGCTCGCAGGTCCGGACTGCACCACGTTGGAATGCCTGGTTCGCCTACTACAATGAGAGGAGACAAGCAGTGAAACGGGTTGCGCGATCGATTTTTGGCATTTTGATATTCACGTGCATGCCGCTGTTATGCACGGCAACGGAGGCATCGGATATTGATGATTTACATGCCTTGCTCGATGAATTCCTGGCCGATGTCGATAACGTCGACATGCACGACCGATTCTGGGCGGACGACCTTGTGTACACCTCGTCCAATGGCACGCGCACGAACAAGGCCGAGATTCTTGCGAGCATGCGCGAGGCAAACGCAGATGATATCAGTAAGGACAGCCCTTCCTATGCCGCGACCGATGTCGATATCCGGCTCTACGATGATATGGCGATTGTCGCATTTCGCCTCGTTGCGACGACAGGCGACAACACAAAAAAGCGGAGCCAGTATCTGAACACGGGCAGCTTTTTAAAGCGCAACGGCGTTTGGCAGGTAGTGGCGTGGCAGGCAACGCGGATCCCTGACACAACAGACGACTGATCGCGGCTGGAAGCCGCCCGTGCAGATTCGTGTCAGGCTGCCGTCGGCAAGACGAAAAAGTACACGGCCACGAAATGGCAGGTGCTGCCGATGAGTACAAAGATATGGAAAATCGAGTGACTGAATGGCAGCCTGCGGATGCTGTAGAACACGGCACCGAGCGTATAGGCCAGGCCACCGCTAATCAGCCACATCATGCCAGCGGCCGACAAGGATTCGATCAGCGGCTTGATCGCAAACACGATTACCCAGCCCATGAAAACATACATGAGAGTCGAGATCAGATTGTAACGGCCTGTATAGAATAGTTTTAGTGCAATGCCGATCGCTGCCATGCCCCAGGTGATAGCGAACATCGTCCAGCCGACTGCGCCGCGTAGAGTAATCAGCGTGAAGGGCGTGTAGGTACCCGCTATCAGCACATAGATGGCCGCATGGTCCATGGTACGCATGCGCGCGCGCAGCTGCAGATTTTTGCTGCTGTGATAAATCGTCGATGCCGCATACAAGGCAATCAGGCTCGCACCAAAAATGCCGACGCTCACTATATGCCATGCATTGCCGTAGGTTGCCGCGCGCGCCAGCAGGACGACGAAAGCCAGGATTCCGAGCACCAGGCCAGTCGCATGCGAGACGATATTGATGCGCTCCTCGAGCGGCGAATAGTGGCCACTTCGCAGCAATTCCGGCTTCGCTGTCATGCTTCGCACGGTGCCGCAGTTCTGGTGCGGCTGCAAGTCAAAATATGCGGGGCATCACGCCTGGAATACTGCTGCAGTGCTAGAATTACGCGCAATACAGGGCCCGGGACGATCAGGAGCAGGCATGGACCTCAGTTCTTCAGAAGGAATGACACTCAGCAATACAGAAACGATTCCCGGCAAAACCATTATCGAGTTCTACGGCGTGGTAACCGGCAACACAGTGCGCGCCAAGAACATCGGCAAGGACATCCTCGCGGTACTGAAAAATATTGTCGGCGGCGAGCTCAAGGCGTACACGGAGTTATTACAGGAATCCCGGCTCGAGGCGACCGAGCGCATGGTCGCACAGGCGAAATCAATGGGCGCGAATGCCGTGGTCAACGTGCGCTTCGCAACCAGTTCTATCTCCCAGGGTGCGTCCGAACTGTTCGCCTACGGCACCGCTGTGCGCGTCCGGTAAGAAACATGGACGCGGTCAACGTCCAGCAGGCGGAGCTGCTCTTGCGTGTCGGTTTACCGCTCGCCATTTTGGTGGGTGCCTACCTGATTGGCAGTTACGTGGAGCGACGACACTTCGCCAGTATTCGCGAGCGCGAACAAGCGTTCAAGACTTACCCGGTGACGACTTTCGAGAGCGTGCCCGAGAGCTGGCAAATCGGTCGCTCCGAGCTCGTGGCCGGCAACGTTGTGGTTTCACTCGACTACTTCAAGCGCGTTATCGCAGGTTTGCGCAGCATCATCGGTGGGCGCATAAAAACCTATGAGCCCTTGCTGGATCGGGCGCGTCGCGAGGCACTACTGCGAATGCTGGAAAGCGCGAAGAACAAGGGCTATGACGCAGTCATTAACGTCCGCCTCGAAACCTCGCGCCTCGCCAACGCAACGGGTGGCGGGCAGGGTACGGCCGGCGTCGAAATGCTGGCGTTTGGCACCGGCATCACCTTGCTGCGCCGCTAGTTGGCCCGGCAATTCATGGATCCCCGGGCTAGCTGGCGTCAGGTATGAAGTACGTTGCGCGTACCCCTCGCGACGATGTCAACGTCAGCCAGGAAAATCCGCTCATCGAAGCAGGCACGCTGATTATTGGCCTCGGCGTAATCTGTGTCCTGGTCGTCATTTCGCTGGTATTGCTGGTCGATGTCGTCCTGTATTTCGTTCCTGCGAAAAAAGAAGTTGACCTGTTCAACGCATGGATACCCGCTGACCTGGTTACCGTTGCCGCGGATGATCCACGGCTTGAAAAGCTCGACGCACTGTTGCAGGACCTTGCAAGCTACTGGCCGGACACCGACTACCAATTTCGTGTCGAGGTAAACGACAGTGCCGAGATCAACGCACTTGCATTTCCGGGTGGTTTGATCGTCGTAACATCGGGCTTGCTCGACGCACTGGAATCCGAAAATGAACTGTCGCTGGTGCTCGGGCATGAGCTTGGACACTTCAAGAACCGGGATCATATTCGCGCGCTGGGCCGCGGCGCCGCGCTCAGTATCCTGTTTGCGGCACTTGGCAGCAGCAATACTGCGGCATCGCTGAGTTCCAGTGTGGCCAGCATGACCCTGAATGGTTTCAGTCGACGACAGGAATTGGCTGCCGATGCGTTCGGCCTTAGTATCGTGTACGCCAGGTACGGTCACGTGGCGGCTGCCTCTGGCCTGTTCGAGCGACTTGGCGAGGAGGGCGGCAACTACGGAGGATTGAGCAGCTATTTCAGAACCCATCCGGCACCAGCGGATCGGGTGTCCATACTCAAGGAGCTTGCCAGCCGAAACGGCTGGCACGAGTCCGGGGAGATCACCGCAATCGCGTGGTGAGATCGCCATAAGACATTGATTTCGTGTACTCTCTGGCACCAACAACAAGGCCTGAGTTTGAACTATGTCGTTGTTTGACGAACTGAAACGCCGCAACGTCATCCGCGTTGCGGCGGCCTACCTGGTTGTTGGCTGGTTACTGGTCGAAGTCGCGACGACGCTATTGCCAACCTTCGGCGCACCGGACTGGACAACCCGGGCCCTGGTCATCGTTGTTGCGCTGGGTTTCTTTCCGGCGGTTATTTTCGCATGGGTTTACGAATTGACGCCCGAGGGCGTCAAGAAAGAGTCCGAGGTGGATCGGGATTCTTCGATCGTACGGGCCACAGGGCGCAAACTCGACCTGATTACAATTGCGGCGGTCGTCATCGGTATTGGCTTTCTTGGGCTGTCGCGGTTTGTCATGCCGCCCGCTGTGGATGAACCGGATGCTGCTGCAACCGCCGCGACGACAGCGGACGATGCCTCCGTCGCCGTCTTGCCGTTCATCAACATGTCGGGTAATCCCGATAACGAATACTTTTCCGATGGATTGACGGAGACCTTGTTGCACATGCTGGCGCAGGTACCGCAGTTGAAAGTTGCCGCAAGAACCTCAAGTTTTGCGTTCAAAGGTCGGCAAGAGGACATCCGTCATATCGCAAGCACACTGAACGTTGCACATGTGCTGGAGGGCAGCGTGCAGCGTGCCGGCGACCGCGTCCGCATTACAGCGCAATTGATTCGCGCAGATGACGGCTTCCATGTCTGGTCGGAAAACTACGATCGGACGCTGGAGGATATCTTCCGAATCCAGGATGAAATTGCTGCACAAGTCGGTGTTGCGTTGACCAGGTCGCTGCTTGGTGAAGTAACCGAGACCGCAGTAGCCAGTATCAGCACCGAAAACATTGCTGCTTACGATGCTTATCTCAAAGCACTGGGATACAAGGCGACATTTTCCTATGCAGGACTTGAGCAGGCAGAAAGTGAACTCAAAACGGCGCTTACGCTTGACCCGGAGTTTATCGAAGCGAAGACTGAGCTCGCGGACGTCTATTACCTGCAAAACCAGACCGGTATGTTGTCGCTCGAGGAAGCCTGGCGACGCAGTTCTGCACTGCTGGATGAGGTCATTGCCGAGCGCCCTGACGATATTCACGCACAGGCCGTCGCGCTCGATATCGATATCGATTATGAGAGACGCACGAGTAACGCACGTGCGGCTATCGATGCGGTGCCCGCGCTCGAGGAGCTTGTCGCACGCGCGCCCGGCGAGGTCAGGCCGAGGCTTACATTGGCGCAGACCTTGATGACCTACGGTCAGGCCGACGCAGCCAATGCACATTTTCAGAAGCTTATCGAGCTCGACAGCCTCAACCCAATGCTGTATTTCAATTACGGGGAATCCTTGCGCGACAAGAGACGCTACAAGGAATCGACCGCGGTGTTCGAACGTTCGCTTAGCCTGTTACCGAATCAGCCTAACGTCCTTTACAGCCTTGGCGAAAATCGGCGCGCGGAGGGAGATGCCGTCGGATTTGTGGACGCGTGCCGGCGCGCAATCGCACTGGATCCGCAAGACAGTGAATTACAGTCCCTTCTTGCTCTCTACCTGATCCGCTTCGGCCTGCTTGAAGAAGGGGACAGGTACTTAAGGCGCGCGGTGGCCATTGCGCCGTCCAGCTCGACAACACGGAGGGCGCAACTTGCGCGCGTGTTTGCATCAGGTGACCTTGTAGCAAGCCGCGACATGGCGGCCCGCATGATCACGGACGACGTCGATAATCGGCAAGGCGCGTTCTGGTCTGCTGTCAATAAATACCAGTTTGTGAGTTTGAGCGACAATACGGCGAAAGATGCCTACGAGTTTCTGGAAAAAAACATACCAGGAATCCACGATGCTGGTGCTATCGACCTGCCGTTAAAGATTGTCGTGGCTCAGTCAAGCCTGTTTCGTTTGTGGAACGCAGCATTGCCGAAGGAACAGGCGCTTGGCAAGATGGATGCTTATATCGATCGTGTCGAGAGCATCGGATTCGGCGTGGACGATTTTCCACAATTGTACGTCGATGCCGCTGTGGCGCGTGAGGCCTATCCGGAAGCCGTCGACTTGCTTCTCGACCATGCATTCACAATTCCCGTTGCAGATTTCCCGGACTGGCGCAATGAACTGCTAACGGATTTCATGGCGCCGGTGATGACCGATCCCAGGGTGCAGGCTGAAGTAAAGCGCTATGAACAGGATGACGCCAGGGTTCGAAGTGACTTGATTTCCTACACTGCAAGAAATCAATAAGTACTGCGCTGGCCTGAACGTTTCATAGCTCGCGCAGGGCCTGCGCAACCGGCAGTCGCGCCGCGCGAATCGCCGGGAACAGGCCGCCGATCACGCCGATCAAGAGCGCTGCGTACATACCCTGCTCAAGCAGTTCCGGTGTCACTGCGAAATCAAACACGACCTGGCTGAAAGTCTGGCCATTCAGCGTCGTCACCTGCAGGCCGTTGAAGACGAGGTAGGCGAGGGCGCCACCGATCAGGCCGCCAACCAGGGCCAATACCGTCGATTCGATGATCGTCGATACCATGACGGAAAACGGCCCGAAGCCGAGCGCTCTGAGCGTCGCTATCTCTTTGCCGCGCACCGAAACCGAGGCATACATGGAGTTTAGCGCGCCAAAGATTGCGCCGATCGCCATAAGTACTGTCAGCGGGTAGCCGATCGACTTGATGAAAACATTCATACCTTCGGCCTGGCTTGAGTAGTACTCGCGCTCACTCATCACATCCGCGTCGATCTGCGGGTCGTCGGCAAGCGCGTGCTGCAGGGTCGCAAGACTGTCTTCGCTCAACAATTTGACGCGCACTGACTGAAACGAATTGCCACGCCGGTATGCGCTTTGCAAGACGCGTACATCGGTCCAGAGTTCGGATTCGGAAACGCTGCCGTCGGCGTCAAACAAGCCAACGATCTCCCAAACGTTCTGGCCGAACCTGATACTTGAACCAAGGTCAAGGCCGGCAAACTCCTGCTGGGCGCCGCGACCGACAATGATCTCGTTCTTGCCCTGTTCGAACATGCGGCCTTCAGTAATCGAGACATTACGGCGGACTTCGAATGCGCCGGGCTGTACGCCACGAAATGGCACGTTGGCATCGGTTCCGGTACTGCGTTTCTTGACGTCGACCACGACGTATAATTCCGCAGACATGACGGTGGAATCGCCATCTTTTAGGACTCCTGGCGCATTGGCGACGATCAATACCTGGTCATTCGACAGTCCGCTGGTTAGTTCCGAGGTCACGCCGCTGCGCATGACTATGGCGGTATCGTCCTGACCGGCGGACAGCATGGTTCGTTCAAATCCTTTTGCCATTGACAGGATCGCCGCGAATACCAGTACGACCGCGGCAACGCCGACGACAGCAACCATGGAGGCACCGGCACGCTGCGGCAGATTCTTGAGGTTCAGCCAGGTGACGGCAAATAGTTGCTGCAACGATTTCATCGGATATCCTAAGCGTGAGCCAGCGCATCGACGATGCTAAGACGCATTGCTTTGAAGGCCGGAAAGATTCCCGCCGCTATGCCCGCAACAAACATGATGCCGATTGCAAGCATGATCGATTCGGGTCGCAGGTAAAGACCAGGCAGGAATGCACCCATGCTTGGTGCAACGATACCAATAATCAGCTTGCCAAGGCCGATGCCAAGCAGCCCCCCGATTAGCATAATCAGGATCGACTCGGACAGTACAATGCCAAGCACGGACCGATCCTCGAAGCCGAGCGTCTTTAGTACGGCAAGCTCCGATATGCGTTCCCGAACGGATTGCGCCATGGTATTGCCGGCGACGAGCAGCAGGGTGAAAAATACTGCCCCCATTATCAATTGCACGATCAGGCCGATATTGCCAAACTGTTTTGCGAACGACTGCGAAAACGCTGCTTCGGTGCTGGTCTTGGTTTCATTGGCAGAATTTTGAAACTGCTTGTCTACGGCGTTGGCAACCTCTGCCGGATTCGCTCCTTTCTCAACGCGCAATATGTACCAGCCGACGGTTCCTTTGGCGAAACGTCGCGCTTCTTCAAAATAGTCATGCTGGAATAACAGGTACGCTGATGAGCCGCGCGGATCATTGCTCGAGATAATGCCCTCAATATCGAACTCCCAGGTACGCCCGCCATCTTCTTTGGTCCAGATCGTTGCCTGTATCGGTATGCGGTCACCGACCTTGAGATTGAATTGCTCCGCAATCTCACGGCCGATGACGGCACCGGTACGATTCTTCGCAAAAGCCGCGAGTTGCTGCTCGGATATCTGCAATTCGGGATACATTGAAAAATACGCATACGGGTCGATCGGAAATTGCGGGAACTGGTTACGCTGATCCTGGTAGTAACCACCAAACCAGGTTGCGTGTGTCACCGATTGCACGCCGGGAGTTGACGCGATACGGTTCTGGTAGGCGATTGGCAGCATGTTGATAAGCGAGACCTTGTCGATCACGATCAAACGCTCGGCATCAGCGACGTCTTCCCCGGCTTTGAATGCATAGGCAATAGCGGATAGCAGAGCGAACAGCAGAAACGCAACCAGCACGGATAATATCGTCAGGGACGTGCGTATCTTCTTGCGCCAGACGTTTTTCCAGATCAGCCCGAGGTACTTCATGCCTGTTCCCGTCGCTCCAGCTTGCCCTTGTCGCAGTGCAAGGTACGTTTGGCATAGTCGGCCGCTTGTGCATCGTGTGTAACCATTACGATCGTTTTGCCGTGCTCGCTATTCAGAATCTGCAGGAGTCTCAGTATTTCGTCGGCCGTGCTGCGATCAAGATCGCCAGTAGGTTCATCACAAAGCAGCAATGTCGGGTCTGAGACAATCGCGCGCGCAATTGCCACACGCTGTTCCTGGCCGCCGGAGAGTTCGCGCGGGTAATGTTTCGCGCGTTCCTTGAGCCCGACTATGTCCAGTGCTATGGCCGCACGCTTCGCGCGTTCAGCGCGGTTAAAGCTGGTCAACAGCAACGGCAGCTCGACGTTTTTCTGTGCGTTCAGTATGGGTAGCAGGTTGTAAAACTGGAAGATGAAACCAACGTGCGTGGCGCGCCAGCGCGACAGCTGGCTATTGGACATGTCGGAAAGCACGGCATCGCCGACCCGAACGGTACCGGCGCTTGGCTTGTCGAGCCCGCCAAGCAAGTTGAGCAGGGTCGTTTTACCCGATCCCGACGGCCCCATGATGGCCAGAAAGTCCCCAGCGGGAATGCCGAGATCCAGTTCGTGCAGGACTTCGACTCTTTCTTTACCCTTCTGATAGCTGCGGCTGACGCTCGTCAGCTCAGCGAGTGTATCGTTCATTCGTGCCGCCCCATTTTCCCCGGTTTTATTGCTTGATTCTATTGCCCGGTCCTAACCGCTTGACCATTGGACAATGCCTCTTCGGCGCTCGTGACCAGTATATCGCCGGCTACGATACCACTGGCGACCAATATTTGTGGCCTGTCTCGCGTGCCACTGACAGTAACAGAGCGGCGCTCGAGCGTGCCATTTCTTACCAGCCAGACAAAATCTCCATCGTCATCGCGGTGTAAAGCGGCGGCGGAAATCATGACGCCCTGGACCTCGGGTTTTTCATTGACGGGCAACGCGCCGAGAAACGATACCTTTGCGCCCATGTCGCGCAGGATGCGCTCGTCGCGTTCGAGAAAGGCGATGCGTACGCGCACGGTCGCTTTTTGCCGGTCCGCGGTCGGGATAATGGTGATGACCTCCGCGGGGATGCGCCAGTCCGGGTAGGCATCGAGTACCGCTGAGACAGGTTGTCCGGCTTTCACACGTTGAATGTAGGCTTCGTTGACATCAACCTCGATCTCCAGTGAATCGGTATCAATGATTGTGCAGATGCCGGTGCGCGTGAATCCCCCACCTGCAGAAACCGGTGAAATCATTTCACCCGGCTGCGCATTTTTGCTAACGACCATGCCGGCGAAGGGCGCCCGAATAGTCATGTTCGCCAATGCGTCGCGCACCAATGCGACGTTGCGTTCGGCAACAACGATTTTTTCTTTTCCGGTTGCAAGGCGCGCGGCAAGTTCATCGTAGGTCGCTTCGGCCGTGTCGAGGCTCGATTTGCTGGTTAGATTGCGCCTCGCCAGGTCTCGCAGGCGGTCGCGGTTCAGTTCCGCATTGCGTAGCTGTGCCTTGAATTCGTTGAGCCCTACCCGTGCCGACTCTGCCTGTGCGAGCGCAAGTGCGAGCTGCGCCTGCTCTGTATCGTCTTCAAGAGTTGCGACAACCTGGTCTTGTTCGACGCGCATTCCTTCTTCAACAAAGACCTCCGCTACTTTACCCGTCACTTTGGATGATACCGTGGCTTCGCGCCGCGCCACGACATAACCGGCGGCATCCAGCACGCTGTTGGCGGCTGCGGCGCTCGGCGGTGTGCGCGCAGTTTCTGTCTGTACCTGCACCGCGCCTGTTGCGGAGCCGGCGAAAAACCACCAGGCCAGGCCGAGAGCGACAATGACAAGCACAGCGGCGGGGAGCAGCCAGCCACGCCTGGCCGGCACATCGGAGTCGCGGTCGATCTTGAGTTGGTGGATACTCTCGGAGGGGTCCGCCATGCATTATCCTTGTTATTTTGCCAGTCACGGGCGCTTTGCAAGTAGCCTGCCGCGCAAGCTGAGCTGCAAGGCTATTTAGGAAAGAGTCGGCACGCAATAGTCAGGGATCGGCCATATACGGTATCAGCCGTTCCGAACTCTTGCATTTAATGCAAAAAATACAGTAACTTATCTTGTATTCCTACCGTTACCTGTCAAAATGCCAAAGCAATGACGTCGACGTCTGACAGTTTGCCCAAGAAGCCCGTGCGGCAGCGTCGGCCGCGCGCAGGTACCCGCAACCGCGGCAGTGTCGACGCGTTGCAAACCAAGATCGCGGTCAACCTGCAGAACCTCGATGCGGCGTGCCGTGATGAGCAGCTGCTCGCGAATATTGGCGAATTACCCGAAGCAACCGGGGTCGACTGCGCATTTTACTGCGAATTCAGTGCGGACGGCACGCGCGTTGAACGTGTCTACGGCAACAAGACCGGGTTCGCGCGCTGCAGTCCGGAAGTCTTGCAAGACGAGAATCTTGGTGACTGGCCCTGGCTGGTGCAACGACTCAGTAAAGGCAAGGTTCTCGAAATTCCCGACACGCTTGCAGTTGCGAAAAAAAATCGGCGGGAGCTCGATCGGTTCAGCGACTTGATGATTGGATCGCTGCTCATGATTGGCATCACGGTTCGTGGCGAGCTTGCAGGGGTGTTGGCACTGGCCAACGAACAGCATGTACCTGCCTGGGATACCAACCTGAATCTGTTGATCAGACTGATCGGTGCGTCGCTTGGCAGCGGGCTAGAGCGTATGCGGGGTGAGGGCTTGCTGGCAGAGTTCGAGCAACGGTATGCACTGATGTCACAGACCGCCAATGACGGCATCTGGGATTTTGATGGCCTGAGCAAACGCCTGCGGCTGTCGCCGCGCTGGCGCCGTATGCTCGGCTACGAAAGTGACGATGAAGAAGTTGCACTCGATTGGTACCACCTGGTGCATCCGGATGATATGGCGCGTGTGCAGGCCCGGATGCGGGAGCATCTCGAGAACAAGACTCCGTTCTTCGAATCGGTGCACCGTATGAAGCACCAGAGCGGCGACTGGCGCTGGATGTCGTCCCGGGCAAAAGCGGTGCTGGATGTGAACGGTCGCCTGTTGCGGCTGCTGGGCGTCGAAGTCGATGTCACAGAGCGAAAATTGTACGAGGAAGCGCTGTTTCGGGAAAAAGAAAGTGCACAAATAACATTGCAGTCAATTGGCGATGGCGTGGTAACGACGGATGCCAGTTGCAATGTGGAATACATCAATCCGGTGGCAGAGGAACTCACGGGTTGGAAAGTAGATGATGCCAGCGGTCGACCCATCGATGAAATTTTTCGCGCGTTCCACGAAGAGACCTGCGAGCCACTCGAGAATCCCCTGTCAGTGTCGATTCGTCGCGATCGATCGATCAAGTCAGTCCGGCCAACGCTTCTCATACGTCGTGACGGCAATGAATTGTACATCGAGAGTACGGCATCGCCCATTCGCGATGGCAAGGGCAATGTAACGGGCGGTGTCCTGGTGTTCCACGATGTCAGTGAATCGCGCGAATTGAATCGACGCCTTAGTTATCACGCGAGCCACGACATACTGACCGGCCTCGTCAACCGGCGCGAATTCGAGAATCGACTGGAACGCGCACTGAAAAGCGCGCGGGCGCGGGAAACGTCCTACGCATTGCTGTACCTCGATCTGGACCAGTTCAAAATTGTCAATGATTCCTGCGGGCACAGCGCCGGGGATGCCTTGCTCGGCCAGCTGGGTGCTTTGCTGAAGTCAAAGATTCGCTGGCGCGACACGCTGGCTCGCCTGGGTGGCGATGAATTCGGTGTATTGCTCGAAAGCTGCAGCCTGGATGAAGCGATGCAAACCGCGGAAGCATTGCGTACGGCAATTGGAGACTACAAGTTTACCTGGGATGAACGTGCATTTCGCCTCGGCGTGAGCGTCGGCGTGGTACCTATTAACTCGGAAAATGAAGATGTAGCGGCTTTGCTCAGTGCGGCCGATAGCGCGTGTGGGGCCGCCAAGGAAGCCGGCCGCAACCGGGTCCACAGTTTCCAGGAAAATGATATCGACCTGATGCGTCGTCGTAGAGAAATGCAATGGGCGGCCCGGATCAACAATGCGCTCGAGGAAAATCGCTTTGAACTGTTTCGGCAGACGATTCGGCCGTTACAGATGGATGAGCCCGGCGCCCACTACGAAATTCTGCTGCGCATGCGGGATGAAAATGGCGGCATCATTTCACCGGGACTTTTTATCGAAGCAGCCGAACGCTATGGTATTACACCGAACATCGATCGCTGGGTAATTCGCAGCGCCTTGCGCTGGCTTGTTTCGGAGGCTGATGAACGTGAGCGGCTTGCGCTGTGTTCGATCAACCTGTCCGGCCAAAGTCTTGGCGATGAGAAATTTCTGCCGTTTGTCATTGATCAGTTTACGATGAGCGGCATCGATGCAACCAAGATCTGTTTCGAAATAACAGAAACGGCAGCAATAGCCTCTTACTCGCAAGCGAATCGCTTTATCAATGCGTTAAAGGAGCTGGGATGCAAGTTTGCGCTCGACGATTTCGGTACCGGGCTGTCCTCATTCGGGTATCTGAAGCATTTTCCCGTTGACTTTCTCAAGATTGACGGCAGTTTTGTCAAAGAGATTCTGCACGATCCGATTGACCGCGAAATGGTTCGGTCGATCAACGAGATCGGGCACCTTACCGGCAAGAAAACGATCGCGGAGTTCGCCGAAAACGAAGAAATCATTACCATGCTCCGTGGCATGGGAATCGACTACGCACAGGGCTACGGCGTCTCGGAACCCAAACGCATAACCGGCACCGTTTATCGCTTGTCAGCCGATGCGGAAGAGCATTGAGAGGTCTGCGGCTCGGATGTTCTTTGTCAATGCACCTATGGAAATATAGTCGACGCCAGTCTCGGCAATTCTGCGTATGCTTTCCAGAGTGACGTTTCCGGAGGCTTCCAGTTCCGCAGCGAGGTAGCCGTAGTCAGTATTAATGCGTACGGCCTCGGCGAGGTCTTCGATGGCAAAGTTGTCCAGCAATATTCGTGCGGCACCCGCGTCCAGCGCTGCGCGTAATTCTTCCAGCGATTCCACTTCGATTTCCACGAGTACATCGTCTGCTTGCTCGCGTGCATTGTTGAGTGCCTGCGAAATTCCGCCCGCACTCTTGATGGCATTTTCCTTAATCAGGATTGCATCGAACAGACCGACACGGTGGTTGCTGCCGCCACCCATGCGCACTGCGTATTTTTGCGCAAGCCTCAGGCCTGGAATGGTCTTGCGCGTATCGAGTATGCGGGTGCCTGTTCCTGCAACGGCCTGCACGTAGGCAGCTGTTTGCGTCGCGGTTCCGGAAAGAGTCTGCAGAAAGTTCAAGGCGCTACGTTCGCCGCTGAGTAGAGCTCGCGCTTTGCCGACCAGCTTGCAGACGACATCATCCACGTCAGCCGTCTGGCCGTCGCCGATGTACCAGTCGATGACAAGCTGCTGGTCGAGCTGTCGAAAAACTTCGTCGACCCAGGCCTGGCCCGCAAGCACCAGCGGTTCGCGTGCGATTATGCTTGCACCGGATACCGTGTCCGCGTCGATAAGGGTAGCGGTGAGGTCACCGCTACCGATATCTTCGGCCAGCGCATCGCGAACGTTGCGCTGAATAGCGTCTTCGAGCTGACTCATCGCGAGAGGGTATTGCTCACTGGGCGGGCCGGTATCTGTTGCCGCAGGCGACTAGATGAAAAAGCCACCGTGCCCGTAGCCGACCATGCTCATGATCATGGGAATGGACAGGAGTGTATTGGTACGCGAAGCGATGAACGCTACTTTGCGCGCCTTCGCAATTTCTTCCGGCGTCGCAGGCTTTATGCCAAGGATTTTTTTCTGGTTCGGCCAGATTAGTCCCCAGACGTTGTACAGCATGATCGTGCCCAGCCACGCGCCGACGCCGATGATCAGGTCCTGCGAGGTCGAACCTTCCATCATACCGAGCGAGAAAGCGTGGAAGAACCGGCCAAGATGGAATAAATAGGAAGCACCGGTCAACCAGGTCAGCACCGCTCCCCAGCGAAACCACCACAGCGCACGAGGCGCAACGTACTTTGTGATGCCGGCACCGCCTGGACCACCCTGGTCGGACGCAGCATCGGCCAACGCCGGTACCTGCACAAAATTGAAATAATAAAGGAGTCCAATCCAGGTAATTCCGGCGAGTACGTGGATCCAGACGATCAGACTGCCTACATTAAGATTGACGCCCGTTGTTATTATTGCAATGGCGACGGCCAGAATCACGCCGCTTGTGATTGTGCCCGCTACACTCTTTAATGGGTTCATGTTGAGACTCCCTTTTATTATTGTAATGTGAGTTTATTTCCGTGTTTTGAGGTCAATATCGGTCGCCACCTGGGTAGCGGCCGGTATTATATACGATATGAACACCAGAACGGATAGCGGCAAAGCCCGCGCACGGCCGGTCACGGATCCGGTCCGGGCCAAGCTGCCAAATGAGGTTACAATTCGCCACCGGTAAATGGAGAGGAGCTATGATTCGACTGCTAAGCGCGGCATTGTGCCTGGTATTGCTGTCCGGTTGCACGGCCCTTATGATGGGTGGTGGTGGCGGATACGAACCAGCGCCGGATACGTGTACGGACAAGCAACGCAGGGACGGCGAGTGTACGGGACACTAGCCCTTGAAATAGGGCAGAGCGCCCAAACTCACTGGTAATCGTCATTGTTGTGTCATCAATAGTCGTCAATAAAACAGGTAGCAACGTGGACATTAACGCCAGAATAGAAGAGCAGCTGAAATCGAACGATGTTCTGCTGTACATGAAAGGTACGCCGGACTTTCCGCAGTGTGGTTTCTCGGGCCAGACGGTGGCTGCACTGAATGCTGTGGGCAAACCATTCGCTTACGTCAATATTTTCGAGGACCCGGAAGTTCGTGAAGGGCTCAAAGCTTATTCAAACTGGCCGACTTTTCCACAACTTTACGTAAAGGGAGAGTTGGTCGGCGGCTGCGATATTGTGGTCGAAATGTATCACTCCGGCGAGTTGCAAAAATTGCTTGGCGCCGACGACTAGCCCTGCTCGGCCGTCAGGCTGGCTGCAGTGACGCTTCGAAAACTGATCGACAGCGGTTCACAATCAGGCAAAAAATATCAGCCGTGATTTCAGCGTCATAGGCTGCTGAATGCGCCGATTCTTCGTCAAAGGCGATGCCGGCTGCTTTTGCAGCGCGCGACAACACGGTTTGCCCGAATGCCAGTCCGCATAAGGTCGCTGTATCGAAACAGCTAAAAGGGTGAAATGGATTTCTCTTGATACCGGCGCGTGCAATGGCCTCATTCAGGAAACCCAGATCGAAGTGTGCATTGTGGCCAACGAGAATCGCGCGGCTGCAGTTGTTTTCTCGCACCGCGCGACGAACTTCTCGAAACAACCGGCCCAGGGCATCGCCTTCCTCAACCGCAGGGCGCAGCGGGTGGTCCGGATCGATGCCGTTGACGGCCAGTGAAGCAAGTTCAATATTCGCACCAGGAAAAGCCTTGACGTGATGGCGAATTGTTTCGCGACGAACCAGCTCACCGCTGTCATCGAAGCCGACGATTACCGCGCCAATTTCGAGCAGCGCATCGGTCTTGCAGTTGAAGCCGCCAGTCTCGACATCAACGACCACCGGCAAAAAGCCGCGAAAACGCTCGGACATGGTGATTTCACGGTCCACCTAGGCTCCCGCCTCGAGTATTTTCTCGTCGAGCAGCAGGCTCAATGTGTAATGCACGCCAAAGCCCGTAACTGTACTCGGAATATGTGCGAGTCCACCTTCGTTTTCGCCTGCACTAAGATCGATATGGATCCACGGCGTATCATGTTCTACAAATTCGGCGAGGAAACTTGCCGCGAGAATATGGTCCCCGGTACCTTTGACAGAACATTGCTTGAGGTCCGCAACATCGCTTTTCAGTTCGTCCATGAACTCCTTGCCAATCGGAAAGGGCCAGACTCGCTCGCCACTCACCTGTCCGGTTCGCTTTAATCGTGGATGCCATTCGGCGCGATTGCTGAAGACTCCACTGTAATGCGTGGTGATCGCTCCGATGCAGGATCCGGTCAGTGTTGCAAAATCGACAATCAGCTTTGGTTTGTCACGACTCGCGAACACGAGCGTGTCGGCAAGCACCATGCGGCCCTCGGCATCTGTATGAATAGTTTGTATGGTCTTGCCGTTCGCGGCGGTAACGATGTCGCGCGATTTGTAGGCCTCCGGACCTATGCGGTTCTCGGTGATGGCCAACCAGCAATCGACGGCGTAGGGCAAGCCGAGTTCGGTCATTGCAAGGAGTGTTCCCAGCGCTACGGCGCTGCCTTGCATGTCGGCATGCATGTTCAACATGGACTGAAATGGTTTCAGGTTCGTGCCACCGGTATCGAAAATAATGCCTTTGCCCACCAGGCTGAGATCCACGCTTGCGGTTTTTTTGCCCGGCCGTGAGCGCAGGCGAACGATACAGGCGCTGTCATTCTGGTTTCCTTGGGCGACCGCAAGGAATGCACCCGCACCGGATTTCCTGAGTTCCTTGAGTGAATAACGCTTGTAGTGCCAGCCATGATGATCGGCCAGGGACTTCAGAATGTCGGTATACGCGATCGCGTCCAGCTTGTTTGGCGGCATACACGTTAACCAGCGCGCAAGATTGTTGCCGTTTGCTTCGGCTTGCACGCGGCTGATGTCAATGCGTTCTGCAAGACCAAGCAGCACAATGTCATGCGCAGGTTTTGGCTTGGGCTGACTCTTGTAGGCGGGCATGTGGAAAGAGGCGGCAAGAGCTGCCGCGAGCATGCGTTTTGTAATGCTCGCCTGCTGAACACTATCGAAGCCCGCCACGAAAATGCCGAGCCGAATTCCTGTTTCTTTACTTGCGACTGCAACCAGTTTGCGTGCGAGTGTCAATTGCTGAAACGCACTTGCGTCCGCTGCGATTTTGCCGCCAACGACCAGTGTTTGCCGTTGGTTGTTGAGCCGGGAGTGCAGTAACACCGCCGAGTCTTGCGGCATTTTCTTCGCAGCCGCTTGTAATCTGGTACCTTCTGGCAATAACTTCCAGGCAGAAGAACCTGCCGGATCCGGCACTACAAGCAACAGTTGGTCAAGGTTTACGAGTGATTTGCTGCTTATGCGCCCGGTATGCTGGGAAACGGGTATTGTCGGCGAGTCATTGAGTAGTGCGTGCATGCGAATGAGTATCCTGCCTTACGCTTGACCCAGTTGGTGCAATACCGGAACATTGCCGTCCCAGAGACAGCTTCCTGGCCATTGCGAACGAGCCGTGATCCTAGCAGGACACTTGTCTTTAAGCACGCAATGAGCGCCAGTGATTGCTAGCGTTACGGCTTATGGACTTGCTATGACAGATTTCAACCTTTACGACGACATCGACCCGACCGAAACGGGTGAATGGCTGGAGTCGATCGATTCGGTCCTGTTGCAACATGGACCCGGGCGCGCACATTTTCTGCTCAACAAAATGATCGACTTCGCACGTCGATCGGGCGCCTATCTGCCGTACAGCCCAAATACGGCGTACGTCAATACCATTTCCACCGGCCGCCAGCCGGAGTACCCGGGCGATCGAACGCTGGAGCGCCGCATCGAGGCCTACCTGCGCTGGAACGCGATGGCCATGGTGGTGCGGGCCAATCGCGTCAGTACTGAATACGGTGGGCACCTTGCAAGTTACGCGTCCTCCGCCACCTTGTACGAGGTGGGTTTCAATCATTTCTGGCGCGGTGTGAGCGAAAAACACGGCGGCGACCTGATCTTCACCCAGGGCCATTCCGCCCCCGGCATGTATGCGCGGGCATACCTGGAGGGCCGGCTTGATGAGTCGCAGCTGGCCCAGTTCCGCCAGGAAGTTGGCGGCGGCGGACTGTCCTCGTATCCGCATCCCTGGCTGATGCCTGATTTCTGGCAATTCCCGACGGTGTCGATGGGACTCGGGCCCATGATGGCGATCTACCAGGCACGTTTTATGCGTTACATGGAACACCGTGGTATGTCGCCGCCTTCCGATCGCAAGGTCTGGGCGTTTCTTGGCGACGGTGAAATGGATGAGCCCGAATCAATGGGTGCAATCACGATGCCCGTGCGCGAGGGACTCGACAATCTCGTCTTTGTCGTCAACTGCAACCTGCAACGCCTCGACGGACCGGTACGTGGCAATGGCAAGATCATCCAGGAACTCGAAGCGGCGTTCCAGGGCGCAGGCTGGAATGTCGTCAAAGTGATTTGGGGTTCCCGCTGGGATCCGCTGCTTAGCCAGGACCATTCCGGGCATTTGCGGCAGTTGATGGAAGAAACGGTTGACGGCGAGTACCAGGTATACCGGGCACGGGACGGCGCCTACGTACGCGAAAAATTCTTCGGCAAGGATCCGGACACGCTCGAAATGGTTGCGAACATGTCCGACGAGGATGTCTGGCGATTGAATCGCGGTGGCCATGACTCCCGGAAAGTCTATGCGGCCTATGACGCGGCGATGCGGCACAAAGGACAACCGACCATCATTCTTGCGAAGACTGTGAAAGGATTCGGGCTCGGCCGGGCTGGCGAAGGCCAGAACACGGCGCACCAGGCGAAGAAAATGGATCTGGATGCTCTGCGTCAATTCCGGGACCGGTTCAATATTCCGATAACGGACAAAGCGCTCGACGACATTCCTTTTTGCAGGCCGCCGAAGGACAGTGCGGAAAATGAGTACCTGCACGAACGCCGTAACGCGCTCGGTGGCTACCTGCCGAAACGACGCTCACGATCCACCGCATTACCGGTTCCGGAACTCGATGCATTCAAGACGCAACTGGAAGGCACGGGCGAGCGCGAGGCATCAACAACGATGGCGTTCGTTCGCATTCTGAATACGCTGTTACGCGACAAGAAAATAGGCAAACACGTCGTCCCCATCGTGCCGGATGAGGCGCGTACCTTCGGTATGGAGGGCATGTTCCGGCAGATAGGCATCTACTCGTCCAAAGGGCAGCTGTATGAGCCCGAAGATGCGGGCGAACTCATGTACTACCGCGAGGACAAGAAAGGCCAGATGATCATGGAAGGCATCAACGAGGCCGGCGCTCACTGCTCCTGGTCGGCTGCCGGTACTTCCTACTCCAATCACAACGTACCGATGATACCGTTCTTCATCTATTACTCGATGTTCGGTTTTCAGCGTATCGGTGATTTTATCTGGGCCGGCGGCGACCAGAAGGCGCGCGGCTTCCTGATCGGCGCAACGGCAGGCCGCACCACGCTCGCGGGGGAGGGACTGCAACATCAGGATGGACACAGCCTGGTGGCAGCGTCTACCGTGCCGAACTGTATTTCCTATGATCCGACCTACGCCTACGAACTGGCCGTCATCATCCAGGACGGTTTGCGCCGCATGATGGGCGAACAGGAAAACGTGTTCTATTACATTACCTGCATGAATGAAAACTATGTGCATCCGGCCATGCCCGACGGTGTTGAGGAAGGCATTCTCAGGGGCATGTACTTGTTACAGGAAGGTGGTCAGGGGAAAATTCGTGTGCAGCTCATGGGTTCGGGTACGATCCTGCGCGAGGTGCTGGCAGCGGCGGAGCTATTGCAACAGGACTTTGATATTCCGAGCGACGTCTGGTCGGTCACGAGCTTCAACGAATTGCGCAGGGATGGGCTCTCGGTAGAGCGCTGGAATCAGCTGCATCCGGGTATGGCACCGCGGAAGAGTTTTGTGGAGGCTTCTTTGCAAGGCAGACCCGGGCCATTCGTCGCAGCGACCGACTACATGAAAATCGTGCCGGACCAGATTCAGCGCTGGGTGCCTGGCACCTTCGTTTCCTTGGGTACCGATGGCTATGGCCGCAGCGACAGGCGCACGGCGCTACGGCAGCATTTTGAAGTTGACCGGCACTTCGTTGCGGTGTTGGCCCTGAAAGCTTTGGCCGATGATGGCGTGCTCGACCAGAAGACCGTCAAAGCGGCCATTGAAAAATACGAGATTGACCCGGATCGGCCCGATCCGGTCACTCTGTAGAACACCGAGGAGAATCGCGTGGCAAAAAGCATTGACCTCGTGGTGCCGGATCTTGGTGATTTCAGCGACGTTGAGATCATTGAAATCCTGGTCGCAAGCGGCGACAAGGTCGAGCGCGAAGACGGTCTGATTACTCTCGAAACGGACAAGGCTGCACTGGACCTGCCAGCACCCGAGAGTGGTGTCATAGAAAGTATCTCGGTCGAAGTCGGCGGTACGGTTTCGTCCGGCGATGTTATCGGGACGATGTCGGTTGAAAGTGGTGACGCTGCGGAGAGCAAACCGGTGCCCGTTGAGGAACGAACCGGCGACACCACTGTTCTGGCAGAGAACGGGATGGACGAGAGCAAACCGGCGGCTGAACAGACACTGGTCGTCCCTGAGCTTGGCGATTTCGAAGATGTCGAAATTATCGAGGTTCATATCGCGCCCGGTGATTCAATTGCGGTTGAAGATTCGCTGATTACTCTCGAAACGGATAAAGCCGCGCTTGACGTGCCGGCGGTCGCGGCGGGTACGATCAGGAAAGTGCTGGTGAAAGTCGGCGAGAGAGTTTCCTCGGGTTCACCGATTGCGTTGATCGAACGATCAGCAGGTACGGTTGATCCGCCGGCATCGCCGGGGAAAAGTGATTCGCCAGAATCAGTCAAACCTGCGTCGACGCCTGCAACCGAATCGTCGAGCAGACCCGCGCCGCCGGTTTCGCCAGCCACGGTACCGGCACGGCCCATGAAGGGAGATACGCGGCACCAGTTACCGCCTATTAACGAGGCAGGCTTCTCGAGAGCCCACGCAAGCCCTTCGGTGCGCAAACTCGCCCGCGAACTCGGCGTAGACCTTGCTCAGGTGCGCGGCAGCGGCGCCAAGAACCGGATACTCAAGGACGACGTAAAAGCTTTTGTGAAAGCGATCCTTACAGGTCAACGCGCCGAGGGTGGCAGTGCGTTGCCGAAAACACCCAGCGTGGATTTTGCAAAATTCGGTGAAATAGAAGTCGAGCCACTATCCCGCATTCAGAAAATTGCGGGGCCACGTCTGCAGGCAAGCTGGATCAATATTCCACATGTAACGCAGCACGACGAGGCGGATATTACCGGGCTGGAGGCCAGGCGACAGGAACTCAAAGGTCCGGCCAAAGAAAAGGGCATCTCGCTGACACCACTGGCATTCATTCTGAAAGCCTGTGTAGCGGCGTTGGCGGAATTTCCGCGTGTCAATTCGTCTCTCTCGGATGATGGCGAAGGTCTCGTCGTCAAAAAATATTGCCACCTCGGTTTCGCCGCGGATACGGACCAGGGGCTGATGGTGCCGGTGATCCGCGATGCGGACAAGAAAGATGTTTATGAAATTGCAACCGAGCTTGCAGAACTTTCGTCGGCGGCGCGCGATGGCAAGCTGAAAATGGCACAGATGCAGGGCGCTACGTTTACAGTTTCGAGCCTCGGTGGAATAGGCGGTACCGCGTTCACGCCGATCGTCAACGCGCCGGAAGTTGCCATTCTCGGTGTGTCACGTTCGATCCTGAGACCCGTGTGGGATGGCCGGAAATTTGAGCCACGTTTGATGCTGCCGCTGTCGCTGTCCTACGATCACCGGGTTATCGACGGTGCGATGGCAGTGCGCTTTACGACCTATCTCGGCAAAGCACTGGGCGATGTCGATACATTGCTGCAGGCTATACCCTAGTGTCGGGTCCGGGAACGATAAAACTACGTGTGCCGGAGCTCGGCGATTTCAAAGATGTCGAGGTAATCGAAATCCTGGTGCAGCCCGGCGATGAGGTGTCGATCGAGGATCCGCTCCTGACCCTTGAGACCGATAAAGCCTCGCTCGATGTACCTGCATCCGATGCCGGCACGGTCATTTCGGTTGACGTAGCGGTTGGCGACAGAATCAATTCCGGTGACGCCATCGTAACCATCGAGACAGCGTCTGCTGTGAGTAGCAGCACCGACAGTGACTCCCCAGCCGAACCGGAGGAGACCGGCGAAGACGAAGCGGTCACGACGCGGGTGATGTCCCGCGAGGAAGTGGCGATTGCGACAGGCGCCAAGCCCCGCACCGGGTCCGCTGCTGCGGACGCTTCGGCTCCGCATGTCGACGATGAAAAGAAGCCCGAAGAGCCGGCTGCGAGATCGATACTGGCTACGCACAAGGCGCAACTGGTTGTGATCGGCGCCGGACCCGGCGGCTACACCGCAGCATTCCGCGCAGCCGACCTTGGTATGGATGTACTGCTGGTCGAGCGCTGGCCGATGCTCGGCGGCGTGTGCCTGAATGTCGGCTGTATTCCTTCGAAAGCCTTGTTGCATGCTGCAAAAGTTATCGATGATGCGGCCGCGATGGCGGTGCACGGGGTGCAGTTCGGTGCGCCGGAGGTTGACGCAAACAAACTCGGCGCATGGAAGAATAATGTCGTTGAGCGGCTGGTTGGTGGATTGACGCATCTTGCCAAGCAGCGAAAGGTTCGGGTAGTTCACGGCCATGCGCAGTTCGCGTCGGCAAATCGCCTGGTGCTCGACAGTGGCGATACGATTGCGTTTGAGCGCTGCATCATTGCGGCGGGTTCGGAACCGGCTATGTTGCCAGGGCTCCCGAATGACCCGCGAATTATTGATTCGACGGGCGCACTGGCACTTGAATCAATACCAGGCACTCTGCTAGTGGTGGGTGGTGGCATTATCGGTCTCGAGATGGCCTGTGTATATGCAGCACTCGGCAGCGAGGTCAGTGTCGTGGAACTGACCAACTCGCTGATGCCGGGTACGGACCCTGATTTGCTGCGGCCGTTCCTGAAAATTGTGAAACCACGTTACAAGGCCATCATGACTGGGACCAAAGTCACTGGCATGCAGCCAATCAAAGCAGGTATTGAAGTCGCATTCGATGGCAAAGACGGACCGTCCAGCGCGCTGTTCGACAAGGTGTTGATAGCCGTCGGGCGTCGCGCGAACGGCGATAAGCTCGCTGCGGAGAAAGCGGGCATCGAGGTCGATAAACGCGGCATTATCGCGGTTGACAGGCAGATGCGCACCAACATACCGCATATCTTCGCGGTCGGCGATCTTGCTGGTGGTCCCATGCTTGCGCATAAAGCGACGCACGAGGCGAAGGTTGCGGCGGAAGTGGCCGCAGGCGAGAAGTCATATTTCGATGCTCGCTGCATACCATCGGTGGCTTACACGGATCCCGAAATTGCGTGGACCGGCCTCACCGAAACTGAGGCGAAAGAGCAGGGCGTCGACTATGAGAAAACGTCGATTCCGTGGGCGGCGAGCGGCCGCGCGCTGTCACTGGGCCGCGACGAGGGATTTACCAAACTTCTGTTTGACAAGAAAACCGGCCAGGTACTCGGCGGCGCAATCGTGGGGCCGAATGCTGGCGATCTGATTACAGAAGTCAGCCTCGCGATCGAAATGGGTGCCGATGCAGAGGACATCAGCCTGACCATCCATCCGCACCCGACTTTGTCCGAAACGGTTGCATTTGCGGCCGAAGCGTTTGCAGGCACGCTGACGGATCTATACCTGCCCAGAAAGAAGTCGGGCTGATAACGGCGACCAACAGGTGGCGAGCACCGCGACGTTGGTAGTTTGAGAAATACGGGCTGTTCGTGCCGGCGGGGAATCCAATGTCAAACAATAACTCACGACTCGTCCGCTGGATTCAGAGCACCACTACCGTCAAAGACAACGAACTTGCAGCAGCCTCGTTGTCGTTCGCCTTCGTTTTTATCCTGATGATGGCGTACTACATCCTGCGCCCGTTGCGCGATGCCATGGCCAGCGACTGGACTGATGCCGAAGTCAGCTTTCTTTGGACACTGAACTTTTTCATCAGTACGGCGCTAGTGGCAGTATTTGGGCTGGTCGTGTCCAGAATCGAATTCAATAAGCTGGTGCCTTTCGTCTATGCATTTTTTGCCGCCAGCTTTGTGCTGTTTTACCTGACAATTAGTCTGTTACAGGATGGAGTGCTCATCGACAAAGCGTTTTACCTGTGGGTCAGCGTATTCGCGTTGTTCCATGTATCCGTGTTCTGGAGCTTCATGGCGGATACGTTCAACAAGGAACAGGCAGGGCGCTTGTTCGCCATCATCGCAACCGGCGCCAGTCTCGGGGCAATTGCAGGGCCCTTGATATCCGGATTGTTCGCCCAGGATCTTGGCATCAGGAATCTGATGCTCATTGCCGCCGGTCTTCTCCTGGTCCCCATCCCAATAATCTGGCGACTGAGCAAGCTGAAGCGGACGGAGCTAAATAACGAGGAGCTTCAGATCGGCGCAGCCGAAGCTGCAATAGGTGGAAACCCGTTCGGTGGCTTCAAGGAGTTTTTCACGAATCCTTACCTGCTCGGTATCGGAGTTTTCATACTGCTCTACACCGGCATCAATTCGTTCGTGTACCTGGAGCAGAAAAACCTGCTTGAAGTTTACGACATGGAAACCCGCACTTCGATCTATGGTTACCGTGATGCGATTCTGAATACGCTGACCTACTTTCTGGCTTTTTTTGTAACCGGGCGACTTGTGTCCAAACTGGGCATGGGCGTGACACTGCCGCTGGTTCCTCTGTTGATCGTCGCCGGCATGCTCGTGCTGGCGATTTCACCGATTCTGCTGGTAGCGGTGGGTCTGCACGTGGTTTTGAAAGCGGGCAACTACGGCCTTACGCGCCCGGCGCGAGAAATGTTGTTCACCCTGGTCGACCGCGAAAGTCGATTCAAAGCCAAACCGGTCATCGACATCGTCGCCTACCGTGGCAGTGATGTAATCATGGCCTGGTTTTTCACCGGGCTGACGCAGGGACTCGGCCTGGGTCTTGCTGCAGTCGCCGCTGTTGGTGCGCTCATTGCGGCTCTCTGGGTGTTGGTTGGCTATTTTCTCGGGCGCTATTTCGATCGCCATGTCGAGCCCGAACGTCGCGATTCTGTTTTGCAGGCCCGGGGCGGCACTTAAAGGCAGGATAATGCTGCGACGGGTCGTCCTGCTTACGGATCTGTTTCAGTACCCGTGTCGCCGCAACAAAATACGGCTTTTGCTGCCACGAGGCACTTGATTTCCTCCGTATCAAATCCCGCGGCCGCCAGAATCTCGCGGCTGTTCGTGCCCGGCATTACACCTGCTTCCGGATGGATGGAAGGGTTGTCACTGAATCGTGGCGCGGGTGCAGGTTGCAGGTTGCCACCGACGTCGAGGAACGCACCACGTGCCTGGTTGTGCGCGTGCGCAGGCGCTTCATTCATGGTCAGCACTGGCGCAAAGCAGACATCGGTACCCTCCATGATCTCGCACCACTCGTGGCGAGTCCTGGTCTTGAACACTGTAGCCAACTCGGCTTTCAATGCAGGCCATGCAGAACGAACCTCACTGTCAACCCGCCAGGCGAATGCCTGTGGCCCGAAGCGCCCAGGATCGAGACCCGCTTTCTCGATCAGCATCTCGTAAAATTGCGGTTCGATCGACGCTATGGATACGTACTTGCCGTCTTTTGTCTCGTAAGTATTGTAGTAGTGAGCGCCGCCACCGAGGAAGGCTGAACCGGTTTCCTCGGCATGCAGTCCCATGGCCTTGAAGCCATGAAACATCGCCATCAACAGGTTGACCCCGTCTACCATTGCGGCATCGACGACCTGGCCTTTTCCCGTCGAGCGTGCATTCAGTATGGCGGATACCATGCCGAGTGCGAGTAACATGCCGCCGCCGCCGAAGTCGCCAACCAGGTTGAGTGGTGGTACCGGCTTGCCGCCGGTCTCACCGATCATATGCAACGCACCGGTCAACGCGATGTAGTTAATGTCGTGCCCTGCCGCATTCGCCAGTGGCCCGTCCTGTCCCCAGCCCGTCATGCGGCCGTAGGCGAGCCGCGGATTCTTCTCGAGGCAGGTGTCGGGGCCCAGCCCAAGTCGTTCCATAACGCCGGGGCGAAATCCCTCGATCAGCCCGTCCGCGCTTGCGACCAGGCGCAAAACGGCTGCGACGGCTTCGGGTTTTTGCAAATCGCAGGCCAGTGATTTTCGATTCCGTGCGAGCGGATCAAGTGCCGCAGTCGAATTTGAATCCGGTCGCTCAATACGTATGACCTCCGCACCGAGGTCGGCGAGCAGCATGCCGCAAAACGGCGCCGGGCCGAGGCCCGCGAGCTCTATAATCTGCACACCCTGAAGAGGACCCACTATTCGATTCCGCTGCATGATTCATTGCCAGTGCCAACAGTCTACCGCGCACGCCGTGACAATGCTGGCTGCCCGGAAGAGTCTTTCTGTTCGCTTACGTGGCTGCTTCGGGTTTCGAGAGCCATAAGAAAATAGCGACCGCAAACGCGGCGCTTTGCAAAATCATGGCCATGACGACAATCTGATAGCGCACGGCAGTCAGCGGATCGACGCCCGATAGTATTTGTCCGGTCATCATCCCCGGCAGCGAAACGATGCCGACAGCAAGCAATGCATTAATTTGCGGAATCAAAGCGGCATTCCAGGCCACACCGCGAGCATTGTTGTAGTCAACTCCCGCGGCTTCTTCTCGCGCGAGCCTTTCTGCAGCAAGCGTGATTGCCGTCATGGCGTTGGAGAAGATCATTCCGGCAAGCGGAATAATAAATCGCGGCTGGTACCACGGATCGTGCAGCGTTAGCACCGCGAACAGGACAAAAGCGAGCACGGCGCTGCCGGCGATTCCTATCGCCGCGATCGCTTTCATGAATGCGGCACGTCGGTTCGCCACCACCGTACGAACGCCAATAGCCGCCGACGCAAGCACCATCACGGCAACCACCGCAAGGCCGACGAGTGGATTGGGCGAAGCAAACAGGAAGACCAGTACGAATCCGACGGCGAGCAGTTGCACCAGCATTCTGAGCGACGCGACGGCAGTTTCCTGGCCGCGACCTGACCATTTGTGGGCAATCCACACGACTCCGGCGATTGGCAGGAGGCAAATGCTAAGCGCAAACAGGCTGATGACCGGCATTGCTAATTGTAGCCGCATACAGGCCGCTGTCCAGACGAGCCCGTATCTGAAATTCCCGGTCGGGGGCCCTGTCGGCTTCTACCGTGAAGCTCCCGGCTGAGGCATCGCCCTGAGGCCGAGCCAACGGTCGACGCTGAGTTTTCCGGCGCCAAGATACATCAGCGGCCAGAGCATGGCGATGAACAGCAAAGGAACCCGGTAGTTACCGAATCCCTTGTCCGTAATGGCGTAGCCTTTCCAGAGTTCGCTCAGCGAATCCCAGCTCTCGGGCCAGTGCACACCCGATATTGCGACAATCGAGACGATGGTCAGGGCGAGTGCCCAAAAGCGCGTGAACAGTCCCAGCAACAAGCCGAAGGCGCCGAGAATCTCCGTCCAGGTTGCAAGAAACCAGCTGAGGTCGGCCGGGAACACATTAAACGGAAACAGAAATTTGTCTTGCACATTGGCGAACCAGTTTTCGCCATTCAGTTTCATGAAGCCGGCGCTGCCGAATTCCCAGGCAAGCAAAAGGCGGATGGGCAATAACGCGACCCAGGCACCGGCGAGTTCGAGGTTTGCCACCAGGCGTTGCCAAAGTATCGTGAGCTTCATCATCGTTGTACTCCAGGTTCAGACGTTGCGCGATCCCGTTACGATCCCCAGTTTGCGCAGATCTTCGAGCATTGCGGCACCGTATTTTTCGAATCCAACCGTGTCGGTGTAGTTCGACACTTTGGCCATCTCCAGCAACAGCTGCCGGCCTGTACGGCCATTCTTGTTTTCTTCCATTGCGCGCAGCAGCGCTGCCGTCATTGCATTCAATTCGAGAAACCGTACCTTGTCATCGCTGCGACGATACACGGCTAGATAGCTTGCCTGGTCAGGGGCTCTGCGAGGCAGATAGCTTTTCGAAATACGGTGTACCGGAAACCGGTAAGCAAACACCCAGGCAAGCACAGAGCGGACCGGCATAGCGTCTAGCAAATCACCCGCGGGATCGACGCCCGAGAGATCATCCGTGTCGGTCGATACGGACAGGGCCAGTTCAATATATTCGTAGTGTGCAAGTTCGTTCAGAAACGGGTAGTCATTGTCCCGCATCGTGTATTCATGTTGCAGAAAGTCGAGAAATTCTTCAGGTAGCTTGAGGAAATAAGGTGTTTTGGACTGGTGCCGACGCATGAACTCACGTACGAACAATGCCCAGTGCTGCTCACCATGGATCTTGCGGAGTACCGGAAACATTGTGCCGAGCAGGTTACGCAAGTTGTTAAAAAACAAATCGCGGTACAGCGCTACGCGTCGATCTTCGATGTCTTCCGGAGCTGGGAAGTGCTCAGGGTCGCGGATATGCGCTGCGAACGCATATTGCTTGTCCTGGAACGAGTCAGCATCAGCCATGCGCGGATCTGGCCTCGAAATTCCTGGTCTGCAAGGACTTGATCTGTCGTACTTCTGCCAGCAATTCATCCATCGGCGGAAAATTGAAATCGCGCTCCAGCAACGTTGGCACGATGCCGAAGTGCTGGTAGGCCTCATCGAGTAATTGCCAGGATTGCCTGTCCACCGCAGTTCCGTGAGTGTCTACCCGCAGATCGGGTGCTTCAACGTGGTGCCCCGCAATATGAAAGTAGCGAATCCGGTCGGCTGGCATCTGGCGCATAAACTCGCTGGCGTCGTAGCGGTGATTGATGCTATTGACAACAATGTTATTGATATCGAGCATCAGGTCGCAGTCAGCCTGCTCAAGCACTGCAAGCGTGAACTCGGCTTCGCTCATCGATGTGTCAAGCGGTGCATAGTAGGAGACATTTTCAAGGGCAATACGCTGTTCGAGAATATCCTGCACCCGGCGCACCCGTTCTGCAACGTAGCTGACCGCATCTTCCGTGAATGGAATTGGCATCAGGTCGTACAGGTGTCCATGGTCACCCGTGTAGCTCAGGTGCTCCGAATACAGACGAATATTGTGTTCGGCCATGAATGCCTTGATGTTACGTACCAGTGATTCGTCAAGTGGGGCCGGCGAGCCAATCGACAGCGACAAGCCGTGGATCAAAAAGGGATAGCGCTCCGTAAAAAAGCGTAAACGTTTGCCAAGCTTGCCGCCAACATTGATCCAGTTCTCCGGAGCGACTTCCATGAAGTCGACCCCGACCGGCGGATCTCGCATCAGTTCCGCGGCGATCGCCCGGCGCAGGCCAAGGCCGGCACCCGTCACCGGGTATTGTGAGTTGATTGCGGTCATGGAAAAGCTCTACCAGGATTGCAGACCAAGACCTTGCAAAGCGAGCATTTATTACCCGGGTTTTTCATTGCGTTTGCCGGCCCTGCTTGAGGAGTCGCTGCAGACGGCCGAGATACTCCTGCTCATCGGGCGGCGCGTTAGCCGATTGCGCTGCCCACAAGGTCTCGGCGAGGCATTCAATCATTTCGTGCTCTGCGCGATGAGCGTCGCCCATGATCGCGGCGAGATTCCGGAAAATGGCACTGATACCTGCCGGCCGATTGGTCGCGATCTGTTCGCGCAGGCCAAGGTGCAGTCCCATATGAAGGAACGGGTTGCTCCGGCCGCGGTCCGGTGTGTAGTCACGATCCAGGTCATCGTGCTCCATCGCGCTGTGGTATTCGGGGTGCAGTTCAATGACGTCAGTAATTTGTACCTCAAGCGGCGACATAGGCAGGCTGGCAAGCTTTTTCTGCCATGCGTCCCGGTACATCTTGCGCAGAGTGTCCCTGTCGTTGCTGAAGATCATGCCGGTGGTCCGTCGTTAACAGCTACAGGCCCTGGCTCCTTGTTGGGATACTCGCACAGGTCAACAATCGGGCATTCGCCACACATTGGTTTGCGTGCCTTGCACACATACCGGCCATGCAGGAGCAGCCAGTGATGGGCATTTTTTTTGAATTCATCGGGGGTTACCCGAAGCAAGCTCTGCTCCACCTCGAGTGGTGTTTTTCCGGGCGCAATGCCGGTCCGATTGGAAACGCGAAAAATATGTGTATCGACGGCAATGGTTGCTTCGCCGAAGGCGGTGTTGAGGACCACGTTCGCGGTTTTGCGACCGACACCGGGCAGCGCTTCGAGTGCTTCGCGGTCGCGCGGTACTGCGCTGCCGTGCTGGTCTATGAGGATCTGGCAGCTTGCGATAATGTTTTTCGCCTTGCTGTTGAAAAGGCCGATCGTACGAATGTACTGGCTTAGTCCCGGTATGCCGAGTGCGAGGATTTTCTCGGGTGTATTGGCAACGGGGAATAGCTTGTCGGTCGCCTTGTTGACGCTCGTATCGGTGGCTTGCGCCGATAGGATAACCGCCACCAGCAATTCGAACGGGCTATCAAAATTGAGCTCCGTATCGGGGTGCGGATTGAGTTCACGCAGGCGTGCATAGATTGCATAGCGTTTCTGCTTGTTCACGAGATTGTCGGGCCTTGCGCAGAAGTTGCTGCGCCAGGCGCGCGGCCCGCATCGCGCGCTTTCTGTCGCTGCCGGTTGTCAAGTACGCTTTTTGCAGCAACCAGGATCGCCAGCGCAAAAAAAGCTCCGGGTGGCAGGATGGCAAGCAACCAGCCACCATCGACCAGTACCAGGCCGCGCATCGGGTCACCGCCGAACAGCAGGTCCATACGTGACAAAATCGAGCCGCTGCCGATCAGTTCCCGGACGAAACCAAGCGTGGCCAGCAACAAGGTAAAGCCCGCGCCCATGCCGATTCCATCAGCAAGGCTCTGTCCTACCGGATTTTTCGAGGCAAAAATCTCGGCGCGCGCGACGATGGCGCAGTTGGTTACGATCAGCGGGATGAATATGCCGAGAGAATGATCGAGCGTCGGAAACCAGGCCTTGAAAATCAATTCAATGCAGGTAACGAGACTCGCAATGATCAGCACGTAAATCGGAATCCGAATTTCCGTCCTTATCCAGCGTCGGGTGGCCGAGACGAGCACGTTCGAGCCGCCAAGAACCAGGAGCGTTGCGATACCGAGCCCAAAGCCATTGACGAAAGTGGTGGTAACCGCGAGCAAGGGACACAAGCCGAGCATTTGTACCAGCCCGGGATTATCCTGCCAAAGCCCTGCCTTCAAACGTTCGCCGAACGCTGTTGCGTTCATTTGTCATCCTCACTGGCAGGGGCCGCGAACAACGCCTCGCGATGCGCATCGAAGTACAGCAGTGTTTCGCGAATAGCTTGCAGGACAGCGCGTGGCGTAACGGACGCTCCGGAGAGCTGGTCGAATACGCCACCGTCGCGTTTCAATGCCCAGCCGGCAAGTGCGGGGTCGCCAAGAGAACGACCGTCGAATTGATAGACCCAGTCACTGCGTGTGGATTCGATACCATCTCCGAGTCCGGGCGTTTCGCGATGTTCAAGAATTCGCACCCCTGTCACGTTGCCCTCATAGCTGATACCCACGAGTATCCGAATTGGTCCTGCGTAACCATTGGGAGCCGTAACAGCAATCAGGGCGGCCAGCGGCTTGCCGCTGGCAAATACACGGTACACGATTGCGGGGCCGGGGCCGGGCAAGTCATGCGGCGGTGGGATGACAAGCCTGGATTCACTGATCGGGCCTTCAAACTCCAGGCCTGCCAGGGCAGGCGCGAGGCTTTGTTCGAGCATGGCCTGCTGATTCGCGGCGATGCGGTCACGGGTCAGGTGATACGTAACCGCAACGAGCGCAGCACATATGGCCGCGATCGCGGCAAGCGTCAGCCCACTTTTCGCGATACCGAGGCTCATGAGCCTTTGTCCGTTGGCACACCCGGCGACGGGTCTTTATGCGCATCGTAGTGACCCACGATGTGTGGTCGTGTCAGGTAGTCGATGGCGGGCACTGCAAGGTTCATCAACAGCACTGCAAACGCAACACCATCTGCATACGCACCCCAGGTGCGAATCGCGTAGATCAAAAATCCGATACCAATACCGTAAATCAGTCGGCCTTTAGGGCTGGTTGCCGCCGAGACGGGATCGGTCGCGATAAAAAAAGCGCAGAGGATGGTCGCGCCACTGAACAGGTGAAAGCCGGGGCCAGGATGGCTGCCGGGTTCCACCAGATACATGATACCGGCGGGTACCAGCAGACCAAGCCCGACCCCCACCGGAATCTGCCAGCGGATAATTTTCTGAATCAGCAGCCAGAAACCGCCAACCGCGGTGAAATTGCCGATCCATTCCCAGCCACGGCCGCCAAAGTCGCCCATGATCGGCAATGTCTGGATTTCAGCCGTCGTCCGCGCGTTGTTGAGACCGGACTTCATGGCATCCAGCGGTGTTGCGCGACTCACGGCATCAAAGCTTACGAGGTCGGGCAGGTGGCCCGTCAGCGTGTAGCGCAGGCTCTCGAATGCGGTCAGGTACTCGTAGTCGATGTCGCCCATGCGTGGTGCGACCCAAAGATTCATGTACATCGGAAAAGCCACCAGCAACATGACGTATCCGGCCATGGCCGGATTAAAAATATTGAAGCCCAGGCCACCGTACAAATGCTTGGCGACCACGACGGCAAACAGTGCACCGGTTGCTGTTACCCACCAGGGTGTAAGCGACGGCAACGCAAACGCCAGCAAGGCTGCGGTCACCAGCGCACTGAAGTCGCTCAGTGCAAGCTCGGGCGCACGGCCGCGCAAGCGCATCATGCCGGCTTCGCCGGCAACGCAAAAAATGGCTGCAACCAGGAAATTGAAAATAAAGCCCGGGCCGAAAAACCAGACATGAGCGAGCGCCGCCGGCACGAGCGCAAGCAATACCTGTAGCATGATCGACGACACTTTTGCGCGCGGCGCGCGGTATGGCGCTTCCTTGCGTTCAAAGTCCACGGTCGTCATCCTTCTTGCCACGCCGCTTGAGCAAGTCCGCAATTGCCATGGGACCGGCTTTCTTCGCTTGCTGCTTTTGCGCAGCAAGTTCGCGCTCGCGTTCCAGTCGTTCGAGCTCAAGTCGTTCTTCGCGTGCTTCAAAGCGCCTGCGGGCTCGCTCTGCACGCGCCTTTTCGTCGGCCAGCTCGGCAAAGCGCGCCTTGGCTTTGCGAAAATCTGCGGTGAGCGGAATATGACTCGGACACACGAGGTCGCAGCAGCCGCACTCGATGCAGTCGGTCAGTCCATACGATCGCAATTGCTTTTCGTCGTCAGCGCAGGCGTACCAGAAAAGCTGCTGTGGCAACAGTTGCACCGGGCACACCGCGGCGCAGTCGCCGCAACGAATACAGGCTTTCTCGGGTCCCGGCGACGGCGTCTCGGATAACACGAGAATACAGTTGGTCGCTTTCACCAGCGGGACGCGATCGGTCGTCATGGAGCGCCCTGTCATCGGGCCGCCGATAATC
>DDIS01000074.1:36466-37052 GCA_002338615.1 Proteobacteria bacterium UBA1844
ACGCCGATAATCAGCTGCCGGGCGACATCGGTATAGCCGCCCGCGAAAGCAACAACGTCCGCTACCGTAGTGCCAATTCGCGCACGTACATTCATCGGTTTTGCGACCCCGTCCCCGGTTACGGTGGTAATGCGCGAAATCAGCGGTTCGCCGTTCTCTATCCAGTCGTAGATTGCGACGGCCGTGCCAACGTTTTGCACAAGGCAGCCGATATCCGTGGGCAAGCCGCCGCTCGGCACCTCGCGATTGGTGACGAGCTGCACGACCTGGTCCTCGCCACCAGAGGGATAAATAGTGGGCACCTGCTTGAGCGTGATGCGCGCATCCGCAGCCTCTTCGAGCGCGCTGGCGAGCGCGCGCAAGGCTTTCGGCTTGTCGCTTTCGACCACGATGTAACACACGTCGATACCAAGGGCGTGCAACAGGATCTGGGCGCCGCCGACCACAGCCGCCGCTCGTTCCCGCATCAATACGTCATCACAACTGATGTACGGTTCGCACTCGACACCGTTTAGCAACAGGTATTCAAGTTGGCAGGTTCGCGCCTGCATCAGTTTTTGTGCAGTCGGGAACACGGCGCCACCGA
>DDIS01000049.1:0-8364 GCA_002338615.1 Proteobacteria bacterium UBA1844
AACCGGCAGAATGAAGACGCGCTGCTGGCGTTTGCCCTGCGTCACTCGGCCGCTCATGTGGCCGAGCGCTGCCGTGAATTGCGATGTGGCAACGCCGCATCGATTGATACCGCAGCGCGTGCGTTCGCGAATCGTTCATTGCGACTGCGCCGGGATCACCAGCGCGGCATGATGACGGTTACGATCGAACTGCCGCTCGATACCGGTGAGCTCCTTGAGAAGGCCCTCGACAAGGCACGGGATGATGAGTGCCTCGATGTACCGGATCTTGTTGACAGCTCGTGGTCGACGCGCCAGGCCGATGCCTTGCTCAACGTGCTCAAGGGCTACCTGCACGGTGCCGATGGATCCGGCCAGACCTATGATTACCTGGTCACGATCCATGTCAATCAGTCCGCACTGGCTGGAAAGGCCGGACGCTCGGCATTGCCAATTGAATCGGTGAAGCGGATTTGCTGCGACAATCACGCCGTGGTGCTCACGGAAGACGACAGGGGCGAGCCGCTTGGCATCGGCCGCAAAACCCGCCTGATCCCCAAAGCGATCAAACGGGCCTTATATGCCCGGGATCATGCCTGCTGCCGGTTCCCGGGCTGCGGCAACCGAAGGTACCTGCACAGCCATCATATCGAGCACTGGTCGAACGGCGGGGAGACGCGCCTCGATAACCTGATGTTGCTGTGCACCAGGCATCACACGCTGGTGCACGAAGGCGGCTTTCGTATCGAGCGTGACTTCCGGAATCGCTGGAGCTTTTTACGGCCTGATGGCATTGCCGTCCCGGACTGTGGTTACAGCGCGATGGACAGATTTGACGATTCCGAAAGCTACGCAATTCCTCCATCGGGAGGATTATTGAGCGTGGCGGAAAAAACGGTGTCAGAGCCAGCGGCGCCTGTTTATTGGCATTTGCCAGCGTTGCTGCCGGCAGCAGCCAGGCATCATAGACGACGCGCGGTTCGTCGAGTTTGCGAGAAAGTGGTGGGCCCTCGGGGGCTCGAACCCCGGACCAAGAGATTAAGAGTCTCCTGCTCTACCAACTGAGCTAAAGGCCCACTATTTTTTTATATCGATGCCGGTCGCGTAATCGTCGCGTTGAGCTCAACGCAACGATTAAAAATTGGGGTGGACGATGGGACTCGAACCCTACTCAACCAAAACCACCAAACCTGCCGCACTCGTTCTTCCTGCCAGGTGCGACCGACCGGGATCATAAAACAACAGATCCCGGTCTCATAATCGGTGCACCCTGTTCAACGCAACGATCGAAATATGGGGTGGACGATGGGACTCGAACCCTACTCCACCAAAACCACCAAACCTGCCGCACTCGTTTTTCCTGCCAGGTGCGACCGACCGGGATCATAAAACAACAGATCCCGGTCTCATAATCGGTGCACCCTGTTCAATGCAACGATCGAAATATGGGGTGGACGATGGGACTCGAACCCACGACGACCGGGATCACAACCCGGGGCTCTACCAACTGAGCTACGCCCACCACGGCGTCCTCTATATTAAACCAATATCCTGCAAACCAATCTGGCGCGCCCGGCAGGACTCGAACCTGCAACCCCCGACTTAGAAGGTCGGTGCTCTATCCGGTTGAGCTACGGGCGCGAAGCTAACGTCCATCTTACCGGATCAGCGTTTGCGAAAACTCCTGGTCGGGGCAGCAAGATTCGAACTTGCGACCCTCTGCTCCCAAAGCAGATGCGCTACCAGGCTGCGCTATGCCCCGACTTCGTAAGTTTTCCCCCGTAACAAACAGCCAGAGCCGGTCGTTGCGGGGGCTGAATGATACGGGCGAGTATCGGGGCAGTCAACGACAGGCACGTTGTCACTACTGGTCGGAACAACGTGTGAGTAAAGACCACTGCAATTCTGAGGCCTGGTTTGCTATTGTGCCGCCTTTACTGCGTGGAGAGGCTCCGGGCCAATGAAAAACGTACTTCTTTTGCTGCTGCTGGGATGCTGGACAGCCAGCGCAAACGCCGCTGACAAGCTGATTGCTCATCCGCACATCGAAATTGTGACGTCCGAAGGGACCATCACGCTGGAACTCGAAACCCGGCAGGCGCCGCAAACCGTCCAGCATTTTCTCGACCTGGTCGACGCCGGCTTCTACGACGGACTGATCTTTCACCGTGTCATCGCGGACTTCATGATCCAGACCGGCGGTTATACCCCCGGGTTCAAAGAGCGCGAGGACAAGCAAACCATACCGAATGAGTCCGGCAACGCACTCAGCAATGTGCGTGGCACCGTTGCAATGGCCCGCACCGATGATCCCCACTCCGCTGGCTCACAGTTTTTCATCAATGTTGCTGACAATTCCAGGCTGGATCCGCAAAAAGACCCTGTAAACGGACGCTGGGGCTACACGGTGTTCGGGACCGTGCTCAACGGTATGGACGTGGTGGACAAAATTGCCGCCGTACAAACATCACCGCAGGGCGAGCACCAGAACGCGCCGAACGTGCCCGTCGTTATCAAGAAAATGTCGCGAGTCGACTAGTGGCCACGCTCTTTATTTCGGACCTGCACCTCGACAGCGAGCGCCCCGAAATCGGCTCCCAATTCCTGGACTTCCTGGGTGGCGAAGCGCGGGAAGCCGAAGCGCTCTACATATTGGGCGACCTGTTCGATTCGTGGGTTGGCGACGACGACCCGAACCCGCACTTCGCCGACATGAAGAGGGCCATCACCGCGTTCACGGCGAGCGGCGTGCCCGCGTATTTCATGCACGGCAATCGCGACTTCATGATCGGTTCGGAGTTTGCGGACGAAACGGGTGTGCACTTGTTGCCGGATCCCACGATGGTGGACCTGTACGGCAGCAAGGTGTTGCTCGCACACGGCGATGCGCTGTGCACTGATGATATTGAATACCAGCAGGTACGCGCCATGGTGCGAAATCCGGACTGGCAGAGAATGATCCTCGGCAAACCGCTAGCGGAGCGATTGGCGCTTGCCGCCGACGTGCGCGCCAAAAGCCAGCTGCGAAATGCCGGACTGCCTGAAGCAATTATGGATGTGAACCAGGCGGCCGTTGAACAGCTGATGTCTGAGCATGCTGTCACTTTGCTGCTACACGGCCACACGCATCGTCCGGCAGTGCATGATTTCAAGCTCGGCGACAAAGATGCCCAACGAATTGTGCTGGGTGACTGGTTTGACCACGGCAGTGTCGTGCGCTGGAACGCGAACGGCTATTCGCTCGATACAATGGCGCGATAGTTATACTGAGATCAGGCCAGCGGTGCGCCGCTGTGAAAACGAAAGTCGGGGTCCGGTGCTGTAATGAGCGTCGACTCCAACGCCTTCAATACCTGCAAGCGAGCATCAAACTCCACGGCATCGATCGCGCTCTCACTTTTTGCGAACGCGAGGTAATGCTCAAAGTGGCGCGCTTCGGATGCCAGCAATCCGCTATAGAACCTGCCTATTTTCCCCGGCAAACGTGGCGCAAGCCGGGCGAAGCGCTCACAGGAACGCGCCTCGATAATCGCGCCAACCAGCAACAGATCCAGGAGTTTTTCCGGCTCGGCCGGCCGCACCGCATCCCGCAAGCTGCCGGCGTAGCGCGAAGCCCCCAGGCGCTGAAACGAAATATCAAGCTCACCCATCAGCGTACGAACCTGTTCGAAGTGTCGTAGTTCTTCGCGAGCGAGTCGCGACATGCGTTGCGCCAGTTGTTCGCGATCCGGGTAGCGATACAGGAAGCCAAGCGCGGTGGACGCGGCCTTCAATTCGCAATTTGCGTGGTCGAGCAGCAAATCGGGAATGTTGCTCACTGCGATGGCAATCCAAGATTCGGGCGTCGATGTGCCGAGAAAGGACTGAATGTTCTCGGGAACCGCTATAACCATTCGAGCACCTCGGCCGCGGATTGCAGGCGGTCATCAGGACGCTTTGCAAGCAACAGATTAATCAATGCCTGGAACCTGGCAATTCTTGGCGGTAAGAGTGGCACCGGAGACTTGGCGTGCTTGTAGATGATGCCCATGGCGGAATCCGCCATGTAGGGTTTCTCACCGGTCAGCATTTCAAAGAACAGAACGCCGATGCTGTAGATGTCACTGCGCACATCGACATCGCCGCCGTGACCTTGCTCGGGGCTCATATAGTAGGGTGTACCGAAAATTTCACCGCTACCAGTCAGGTCCATCTGCATGCGCATGCGACTTGCCAGCCCGAAGTCGATCAAGGCGACACTATCGTCTGCGCGCAACATGATATTGGCCGGCTTGAGGTCGCGATGCAAAATGCCTACCTTGTGGATTTCCGCTATCGCGCTCGCAATCTCGCAAAAATAGCGCACCGCCGTTGACTCGGGAATACCGCCTGCAATCTTGGCCTTCAGGTCCCCGCCTTCAAGGTACTCCATGGCGATGTGTGCATGATCATCGCCCACACCGAGATCGAAGATGCGCACGATATTCGGATGTTCAAGCTCCGCGATGAGTTCGTATTCCTGCAAGAAGCGATCGAATGCGCCCACGCTGTCATTTGCATCAGGAATTTGCCGGAGTACTTTCAACACCACCCGGGTCCCCAAGGATTCGCGCTCGGCAAGATACACGGTCGAGTGTTTTGATGCGGCAAGCTTGCCGATGAAACGATAGCCGCGTATCAGGGGACTGATGCCCATCTCCCGATCGCCCACAAACAGTGAGCCGGTGTTTGCCTGCTTGTTGCGTTCCAGAAGTACCTGGCTAACTCGCACTATCAGCGCGTCGTGACGGAACTTGTCGCGCGTGAAAAAGGCCGCTGCCCCAATTCGTGTATGGTCTGCCTTCTCATCCTCGTCGCCGAAGCATACAACTGGCGGAAAATTCTGTACCGCGCAGAACTGCCGCAGAATTTCGCTCGAGGTTCGCTCACCAGTCTCATTGCCAAGCAGGATAAGGTCGTTGCCCGCGCCGGAAAAGCCCTCGGGCAGGTAACCACTTTCAACAGGATCGTAGGTCGAGATCGTGGCATCCGGCCAGTGCGTAGACATGTGATGTGTAAGCAGCGAGCGAAACTCGGGCACAGCATCGATGACCATGACTTTCATGCTCATCGGGCGAGTAACCCTGCGTGATGAACAGCGAATTGAAGAGGCGAATTACATGCCAACGGCAGGCAGCACGCCGTTTTGTCGATCTTCGCGTTCCTGTTTCGCCGCATCATTCCTGCGCTTTTCGAGATCACCAAGATACTCATCCGTCACATCACCAGTGACATATTCACCGGAGAAGCACGAAGTATCAAACTCCGTGATGGCCGAATGGTCGTGGCGCACCGAGCGAATCAGGCCATGCAGGTCCTGGTAGATGAGCCGATCCGCGCCGATCAGCGCCTCGACTTCCTTGACGGTTCTGCCATTGGCAATCAATTCCGACGCGGCGGGCATATCAATACCATACACGTTGGGACAGCGAACCGGCGGTGCGGCGGACGCAAAATACACCTTGCGGGCGCCGGCTTCCCGCGCCAGCTTGATGATCTGCCGCGATGTGGTACCGCGCACAATTGAATCATCAACCAGCAATACATTCTTGTTGCGAAATTCAAGATCGATGGCATTCAGCTTGTTCCGCACGGACTTCGCGCGCTCGGCCTGCCCGGGCATGATAAAGGTGCGGCCGATATATCGATTCTTGATGAACCCTTCCCGGTATTTGACTCCGAGATGGTAGGCCACCTGCAGCGCCGCGGTGCGGCTGGTGTCGGGAATCGGAATGACTACGTCGATGTCGTGTTCGGGAAAATCCCGCACGATTTTACCGGCCAGTTCCTCGCCCATTCGCAGGCGCGCCTTGTAGACCGAGATATCGTCCAGAATGGAGTCGGGGCGCGCGAAATAAACGTATTCGAATATGCAGGGCGTATGCCGCGCATAGCCTTCGTATTCATGTGCATGCAGCTCGCCGCTGTTCTCGATATACAAGGTCTCGCCCGGCTTCAGGTCCCGCACGCGATCAAACTGCAATACATCGAGCGCAACACTTTCAGATGCCACGATGTAGTCATCGCCAGCTTTCGATTCGCGGGAGCCGAGCACCAGCGGCCGGATGCCATTGGGATCGCGAAACGCAACAATGCCGTAGCCGACAATCATCATTACCACGGCGTAGCCACCGCGACAACGCCTGTGCACCGCCTCAACGGCGGCAAATATCTGCGCCGCCGTGGGATGACCGTTCACACGTGCCTGCAATTCATGCGCAAAAACATTGAGCAAGACTTCGGAATCAGAGCCGGTACTCAGGTGGCGCCGGTCCGTGTTGACCAGCAGATCGGTGAGTTCATCCTGGTTGGTCAGATTGCCGTTGTGCGCAAGCACGATGCCGTACGGCGAATTGACGTAAAACGGCTGCGCTTCCGCCGACTTGGCGCCACCTGCCGTCGGGTAGCGTACATGACCGATACCGACTTCTCCGGCAAGTCGCAACATGTGCCGCTGCTGAAAAACATCCCGCACCAGGCCGTTGCCCTTGCGCACCTGTAAACCGTCTTCGCCCCAGGTAACGATACCGGCTGCGTCCTGGCCACGGTGCTGCAGCACGGTGAGCGCATCGTAAAGCGGCTGGTTCACAGGCTGCCTGCTTACGATTCCTACTACGCCGCACATATTTTTCTCCGTGATTCAGCGCCCATGCCAGGCACTACAATTCCGATGGTAAAGAGACCGGTACTACTTCAGCCGCGTCGTCCGGGACGAGCATGTCAAGGCCCTCGGGGGCCATATCGCGAATCCAGTTCGCGAGCACCTCCACGTGGGGAATCAGCGTTGACTTCTGCCACCAGGCATCATTCGTAAAACCGGCGAATTCGCCGCCGAGGACGAATACCGCCAACAGCAGTACACCCCGGCCCGCGCCGAACAATGAACCCAGCAGGCGATCGATTCCCGACAAAGCCGACACGCGCACCAGCTTTGATAAACCCCAGCTGAGGAGCCCGCCCAGCGCTAACACGACGGCGAACACGAGTATGCGCCCAAACCAGGTTTGCAGTTGCTCTGCACTCAACCAGGACGACGAAACGTCACCGACCGCGGGTCCGAAATACAGTGCCGCCCAGATTGCGAGCAAAAGTGCGGCGATGGAAATGGCTTCCTTGACGAAGCCCCGCAAGAAACCCACGACGACCGAAATCAATATTGCAAGAACGATGATTATGTCGATAGTCGGCATGAATTACGAAGCGCGAATGGCGGCGGACGGGGCTGGATGGGAGCAGATTCTAGCAGAACAAGCGCGTCGCGCACTCTTATAAAGAAAGCATTTGGCCACCTTGCGAATTTAATCAGGGGTGCGGTACAACCTGACCTTTGTGCCCCGCTGCTTTGAGTCTGACAGCCATGGCTTCTGCAGCCTGCCGGTCTTTCTGGGGCCCGATCCGGACGCGCTGCAATTCCCCGGAATCGGTATGCAACTGGCTGAGGAATGCTGCAAAGCCCTGCTTGCGCAAACTGGCCGCCAGCTTTTCCGCATTTTGCTTGTTCGAGAAGCTGCCAAGTTGCACCGCATACATGCCCGTTGCAGATTTGCTCGACGGTGCTGTCTCGCGCGTGGGCAGAGCTGCGTCTTTACTAATGGCGGCATCCGGCGTGCTGTTGCTGATCTTGGTGCTCGATGCCTTACGATCATCCGGCAGCGTCACTTGCGCCACGGCCTGCGTTGCAGGCACCGCGATATCATTCGCCTTTCCGTCTACGGGCCCGGCTTCGGGCTGCGCGCCAGGCTCGACCTGCGGCGTTGCTTGCGGTGGTACCGGGTTACTGCGATCGCGCTCCAATACAATCGTCTGTGTCTCGCTGTCATCCTGACCGGGCAGTGGGACCCGTTCTCCGCGTACCGTGCCATTAGTCGGTGGCCCGTCGAGAAATACGGGTACGACGAGGACCACGACGGCGACCAGAACGATCGCGCCAATAATGCGTTCTTTCAATGCTCTTTCCATGTCGGTGACGTTTGCTTTGAAGCCCTGCGATTATAGCCGATTGCCTTGAGCGCAGGACCGACTACATAGAATGACCCGGTAACCAGAATTCTGTCGGTCGAAGACGTGAATGCACGCGCAGCTGTCATAGCTTGCTCAATCGTGTCTGTCTCGAGGCAGGCCTTGTTTACGACATTGGCGACCTGCCTTGCAAGTTCCGCGGCAGGAATTGCCCGTTTGCTGTCAGCTGTAACCGCAATCCAGCGATCCACGCACGGCGCGAGTGCGGCAACGCAGGCCGCGACATCCTTGTCGTCCAGCATGGCAAGTATGGCAATGGTGGCGCCATCGAAATCGTCGCCAGCGAGTGTGCTGGCAAGCACCTGTGCCGCGGCTGGGTTGTGCGCAACGTCGAGCAGCCAGTGGCGG
>DDIS01000049.1:8467-20696 GCA_002338615.1 Proteobacteria bacterium UBA1844
GAGCAGCCAGTGGCGGTCGCTGACGATCAATTGCATTCGGCCGGAGAGTGCGAGTCCCGACAACGCCCGGTCAATGAGCTCTTTTTGCAGAATGCCGGTGTAACCCGCCGCCTCCAGCATTGCCAGCACACCGGCGGCGTTGCTTACCTGGGTCGCACCCGGCAAGGCCGGCAAGGCGAGGTCCGTCAGGTGATGTGCGCGCCCCTGCCAACTCCAGTTTGCGCCCGTACTCTGCCAGGAAAAATCCCGCCCGGCCTGCACGAGCTCAGCCCCGATCGCGGTGGCCATACGACCGATCGCTAGTGGTGCGCTGGCGGCGCCAAACACGATGGGCTTGCCGCGGCGCATGATGCCGGCTTTTTCAACTGCGATCGTTTCCACGTCATTGCCGAGCCACGCGCAATGATCAAGTGCGATATTGGTAATCAGGCCGGCAGCCGGTTCGAATGCATTCACCGCGTCGAGGCGGCCGCCCATGCCAACCTCGAGCACGGCTACATCGACTCCGCGCGTCGCAAATACCAGCATCGCGGCCAGTGTGCCGTACTCGAAATAGGTCAGAGGAGTAGCGCCGCGCACGGTTTCGATGCGCTCGAATGCAGCCACGATCTCCTCGTCGGTCGCGGGCTGGCCAGCGACGGCGATCCGTTCATTGAACTCGATAACATGCGGCGATGAATACGCGCCGACCAGCATGCCGCCCTCGGTCAACAGCGCCGCGGTCATGGCCACGGAAGATCCTTTCCCGTTGGTCCCTGCAATCGTGAGAACCGTTGCTGGCGGCGCCAACGCCAGTCTTTCCCATACCGTGTGCACCCGCTCCAGGCCAAGCACGATTTCTGCTGGCGAGAATGTCTCGAGCCGGGCCAGCCAGTCAGCGAGATTCATGTGTTGGGTCCTGGCTGTATTGGGTCCTGGCCCTATGCCGGACCCGGGCTCGGGCGATGCTCAAGCTTGGCTAGCAAGTCGGCAATTTGTGCGCGCATGTTGCGCCGGTCAACGATCATGTCGATCGCGCCATGATCGAGCAGGAATTCGCTGCGTTGGAAGCCTTCGGGCAGGACTTCGCGCACGGTTTGCTCGATAACCCGCGGCCCGGCGAAGCCGATCAATGCATCCGGCTCTGCAATATTGATGTCGCCGAGCATCGCGAGGCTCGCGGACACGCCGCCCGTCGTAGGATCCGTGAGTACCGATATGTACGGCACGGCCGCGTCACCAAGGCGCGCCAAGGCTGCCGCGGTCTTGGCCATTTGCAGCAGGGAAAACAGCGCTTCCTGCATCCGCGCGCCGCCACTTGCCGCAAATGAGATCATCGGCTTGCGTTCTTCGGCCGCAATTTTCGCGGCGCGCGAGAACTTCTCCCCGACCACGGACCCCATCGAGCCGCCCATGAACGCAAATTCAAAGGCGCATGCCACTACGGCACGACCGAGCAATGTGCCCGTCACCGCGATCAGCGCGTCCTTTTCACCCGTCTGCTTTTGCGCCGCGACGATGCGATCGCGGTAGCGCTTGCTGTCACGAAAATTAAGCGGATCCTCCGGCTCAAGACCCGCGGCAATTTCCACCTGCGAATCCGGGTCGAGAAAATAATCGAGTCGCTCTCGCGCCCCGATACGCATGTGGTGGTCACATTTCGGACACACATACAGATTGCGCTCGAGCTCATTGCGGTACAGCTGTGCATCGCACTGCGTACACTTGACCCACACACCTTCGGGCACCGATCGGGTGCGCTTCTCGGTATTGATGCGCGACGGCATTAATTTTTCGAACCAACTCATCTTTCTATGTTATTTGGAATAACGAAACAAAGCCACCAGTCACTTACCCGATGCCGTCCGTGTGTGGCGATGAGCAAGGCGCGGACCGGATTGTTATGGGCGTGATGAGGATGGCAGGCCAAATTCCGCGGGATAGCCTACGCCGACCAGTGTCAGCCCGTGCGCCGGAGCGGCGATACCGGCCTGCTTGCGGTCGCGCCTGTCGAGAACTTCAGCAACCCAGGCTCCATCCCGCTCGCCGCGACCGACCGCGACCAGCGTGCCGGTGATGTTACGAACCATACGATGCAAGAACGCATTGGCCCGAATATCGATGTTCAGCCTGTCGCCGTGCCGACTGACCGAGATCTCCCTGACGATGCGTTGCGGGCTCTTCGCCTGGCACAAGGCAGCCCGAAACGACGAAAAATCGTGGCTACCCACCAGGTGTTGCGCCGCCTCGTGCATGACTTTTTCATCCAGCGCCTGGCATACCCACCAGGCACGCTCACGCTCCAGCGCCGGGCGTACCAGTCGATTGAGGATGACGTACCGGTAGCGGCGCTCCGTCGCAGAGAAGCGCGCGTGAAACTCGTCACTTACCGGCCGTACCCAGGTGACGCTGATGTCATTCGGCAGATTGCTGTTGGCACCGAGCAGCCAGCCGCGCTCGATGCGCCGCCTGTCCGTGTCAAAATGTGCGACCTGGGCGCTGGCGTGCACGCCTGTGTCTGTGCGGCCCGCGCCATGGACAACGAGCGGCTCGTCAGCCACCTGGCTGAGTGCCTGTTCCACGCACTGCTGCACGCCGGTGCCGTTCTGTTGCCGCTGCCAGCCGTTGTAGGCCGTACCATCGTACTCAATGCCAATTGCAATACGCATCAGGCAAGCTGGTGCTGATGCGCCGCTCAGGTCGGGAGCGTATCCAGTAAATGCTGCGCCTGCTGACGCTGACCAGCGTCCCCTTCGTCCAGCACTTCTTCAAGAATACTGCGCGCACCGGCCGGGTCGCCCATGTCCACGTACGCGCGAGCGAGGTCGAGCTTGGTGCCGACTTCGGTCATCGTCCGCGCTTCGTGCAGGTCACTGGACATGTCGTCCGGCGACAAAGCCAGGGTATCGACCGTATTGTCCGATCTCATGCGCGGGCGTGGCTGCTCAACGGTCTTGTCATCGCGCGGCTGTTCGATCGTGTCGCCGATATCGGTTTGCTTCAGTGCAGCGGTCAGGTCGTCCAGATCGAGATCGACATCCGTGCTGGCGATGGCGGGAATCTCACCCGTGTCATCGCTGCTGGAGTCACGCGAGTAGGTTCCCGCTGGCAGTGCTTCCGTCGCTGCGTAGTCAAAATCACCGTCACTGAAGCTTTTCGCGAGCAAGGTGGCGTCATCGTCGGAAAGTGTTGATTCGTGTTTACCTGACTTCCTGACGACCTGGTCTTTGCCGAGTACCTGGGTACGACCGGTAGCCGCCAGCAGGTCCTCATCGCTATCGCCTGCCGTTTCGTCGGCCGGGTGAATCATCGGATTCTGCCCGGTCTCATCGTCGGCAAGACGCATGCCCGATGAGTCAAGCAAATCGTCATCCAGTTCCAGCGCATCCATCATGCCCGTCGCGCTGGTGTCGATTTGCGGCTGCCGACCCGTGGCACTGGTATCACTCAGCGCGTCGCGGGTGCCAGTCTCGTCCTCATCGAAGTCGTCGAGATCGTCGAGCGAAGCAAGTTCGGTTGCGTCGTTGTCGTCGAGATCATCCAGCGACGCCAGTTCCGTCGCAGCCAGACCGTCGAGGTCCAAATCAAGATCATCAAGGTCAATTTCCGCGGTCGCATCATTCGAGAGTCCCGAGGTCCGGCCAAGCTTGTTCGCGAGCGACGGTAATTCGTTGGTACTGTCGAGCCCTGCGAACTGCTCTTCGATGGTCGGCGACTCCACGGTTACATCCCGGCCCGGCATTTCCACGGTTGCCTCTGCTCGATTCCGCGCTGTATCGTCATCGCTGCCAGGCTCATCGTCGAACAGGAAATCGACGCCATCATCACCGCTGCCATCGTCGGCACCGAGATCGATAACTTCGTCATGCGATTCTGAATCTGCGCCAAAGTCCATGTCGAGCGCACCGGTGCTCTGGCCGTCATCGTCCAGCGCAAGATCGATTGCACGCGTCACGCCGGTTACGCCCGCGCCCGCAAACAACGGGTAGTCGGCGGCGATTTGCTGGCCCATGATGACAATCTTGTCCCACTCATCCGCGTTGCCACCGGATGCTTTCTGCAGTCGTTCGGCGGCGTCTATAAACGCATCCCGGTTGCCCCAGACGAAATAGATTTCGCACAATTTGGTCAACAGGTCCTGGCGTTTCGGCTCGGCTTGCAATGCACCGTTGATCAGGTCCGCGGCCTGGTCGTAAAGACCGTAGGCCATGTGAAAATCGGCTTCTGCGATCGGATCGGACTGGTCGAGGTTTACCGCCGTGTCGCTGCTGAAGGTGTCTTCGAGTGACTCGAAGCGGCCGGTCTCGAGCGTCGAATCGTCGATATCCTCGTCGATATCCGGGGCCGGGGCTTCCAGGGTGTCCTCTTCCACAACTTTGGATCGGCGTCCCTGCTCGACCACCACCATCGACTCATCGTGTCGCCGGGGCGCCCGCAAGGATTCGGTTGCAGCCATGCTTTCAACCGGCTCATCGTCGCCACCCAGGCGTTCGCCCCAGACATCGGCGCTATCGTCACCACCGCTGCGGCGCATGAACCAGACGAGGATGCCAATCGCCACCAGCAACGCAACGCCGATAATCATCACCCAGATATTCGTGAGCCAACCCAGCAGCTTGTCGACAAAGGACACGTTGCGGTCCCGGCTCGAAATGATGGTTGTCGAGTCGCGCTCATCCGCTGCGGGTTCTGCCTCGGCATCCTCCGCCGCAGCATCTGCGGCGGCAAGCTCGTCATAGTCCGGAAACAGTTCGCCATCGGCCGCTTCCGGTGCTTCAGTATCCGCATCCTCCTCGACAAACGGACCTTCGTCTGCCTGCGGCTCGTAAGCCTCGCCACGAATGTCCGCGAGCTCCTGGCGCAGGCTTGCAAGCTCGTTGTTGCGAATCTCGATCAGCGAACGCTGCTCCGGCACGTCGGCAGCCTCGAGGTCGGCGATGCGATCCTCGATCTCCTGCTCCCGCAGCGACGTATCGTCGCTGATCTCACCGTCCATACCGGTCTCGAGATCAGCGGGCTCTTCGTCCGGTGGTACCAGTGTCAGGCTTGGACGAGTTTCGGCCGGCGCTCTTTGCGTCGGGCCGGCCGCTGGGACCGTGCCGCCACTCCAGGCCGCGTTCTGTCGTTGTGCTTCAGCCAGGGCCATACCCCGGTCGATGCGATAGATTTCGTCCGCACTTGGAATCCTGAGACGAGCGCCAGCTCGCAGGATGTTGATATTGCCGCCAAATGCCTCGGGGTTGGCCTCATAAATCGCCAGCATGGTCTGGTTCATCGTGAGGCGGCTATCGGGCCGCACCGAGCTTGCGATGCCCCACAAGGTCTGGCCGCGGGCAACATTGTAGTCGCCGCCTGCATTTGCATCGTACGGTGTCGTATCACGCGGCGGCTGCGGTTTCGGGGCCACCTGGCTCGTTGCGGGTTCGCTCGCTGGTCCCTGCGTGCTCGCTGCGGGGACCCGGGTGGTAGCCGGGGCACGGCTCGGCGTACCGGGCGCCGGGGTGCGTTCAATATTCCCGCTATCGGCCGCATTGCTGCGCGCAGGTGCCACTACCTGGGGACGCTGCTCTGTTGCGCCCGCCGGGGCGAAAGTGGGTGGATTCAGTAACACGGTGTATTCACGCAGCAAGCGACCACTTGACCACGTCGCTTCCACGAGAAACGTCAGGAAAGGTTCGGTCATTGCGGCCTGGGTGCTGACCCGTACAAAGCTCTCGCCTGCGCGGGCCGAGCGCACGACTTCGAACTTCATTTCCTGCAAATAATAGGGCCGATCAAGACCGTAGCGGGTAAAGGTATCGGCGGATGCCAGCGCGACCTGAAGATTCTGCAATTCATCCTCAGAGGCGGATAACAATTCAATTTCTGCGCGTAAAGGTTCGTTCAGTGCAGACTCAAGGCGCACTTCGCCAAGGCCGATAGCCCACACCTCGCTTGACAGCAATAAGAGCGCAAGCGAAAAACGCGTAAGACATCGCAGCATGTGTTTCTCCAACTCCCCAAAGGCCCCGAACGAGATCGGACCGCAGAACCACTTTCCATAGTGGTCAAACAGCCGGTTCGGTTGCTTGTGGACTATAACTTAAAGATAGTTTTTTGCCAATATTTCAGCAATTTGGACACTATTTAGAGCCGCGCCCTTACGTATGTTATCTGACACCACCCAGAGATTTATTCCACGCGGATGTGAAATATCTTCCCGAACCCGGCCAACGAAAACTGCATCCTTGCCCGACGCATCAGTCACCGCCGTCGGATACTGACCATTCCTGACTCCGTCCAGCAAGGATACGCCGGGCGCATTTTGCAGCAATTTACAAACTGATTCAGCTGATATCTTATCGCGGGTTTCGATGTTGATCGCTTCAGAATGACCATAAAACACGGGAATTCGCACGGCGGTCGCATTCACCCTGATGTCATCGTCGCCAAAGATCTTGCGAGTTTCCCAAAGCATTTTCATTTCTTCTTTGGTGTAACGGTTGTCCTGAAACACGTCGATGTGCGGTACGGCGTTGAAAGCGATCTGGCGCACATCCGCTGCCATATCCAGCGATCGGCCATTCAGCAACAATGACGTCTGACGCACCATCTCTTCGATCGCGCTCGCTCCTGCCCCCGATACGGCCTGGTAGGTGGCAACGTTAATGCGCTCGATACCCACCGCGTCGTAAATGGGCTTGAGCGCGACCAGCATCTGGATCGTGGAACAATTCGGGTTTGCGATGATGCCGCGCGACTTGTACTGGCCGATCGCATCAGCATTGACCTCGGGCACGACCAGCGGAATATCATCGTCATAGCGGAAGTGGGAGGTGTTATCGACCACCACACAGCCGGCCGCCGTCGCCTTCGGCACGAATTCGGCCGATACGGAACCACCCGCCGAAAACAGACCGAGCGCTACTCGCGAAAAATCGAAATTGGCCAGATCCTCCACTTTAAGGGTTCGCTTGCCAAACTCAACGTCCTTGCCCAGCGAACGTTCACTGGCCAGCGCGTAGATTTTGCCCACAGGGAATTTTCGTTCGGCAAGTACGGACAGCATCGTGCTGCCAACGGCGCCAGTCGCGCCTACGACCGCTACATCAAGTTTTTCTTGCATGGGTCCAGCAGCTTCCTTCGTGTTCTAAGGTGATGAGTGAATTCAGTCACGCGGCGCGCCCGTGCCAACCGGTGGTGTCACGGATTGTACGTCCGCATTTTGTGCACGGTGTCGTAAATAGTGATCGATGAGTACCAGCGACACCATTGCTTCAGCGATAGGCACTGCGCGCAGGCCGACACAGGGATCATGCCGGCCCTTGGTCACGATCTCGGCGTCATTGCCGGATTTATCGATAGTCTTGCCCGCCACGGCAATGCTGGAGGTCGGTTTCAGCGCGATGCTGGTCAGCAAATCCTGCCCCGACGAAATACCACCCAGCGTACCGCCGGCGTCGTTCTTCTTAAAGCCGCCCCGGGTAATCTCGTCCCGGTGTTCGCTGCCGCGTTGGGTGACTGCCTGAAAACCAGCGCCGACTTCGACGCCTTTCACGGCATTGATACTCATCAGGCCCTTGGCGAGATCGGCTTCAAGCTTGTCGAATACCGGCTCGCCGAGCCCAACAGGCATGCCGCTCGCAAGTACGCTGATTTTCGCCCCGATGGAGTCTCCGGCCTCGCGTAAATCGTCCATGAAGGCTTCCAGTTCGTCGAGACGATCCGGATCCGCGCAAAAAAACGGGTTGTCGTCGATGACCGAGAAGTCTTTTGCCTCCAGTTGCAGCGGCCCCAGCTGTGCAAGAAAGCCACGCACCTCTACGCCCAGCCTCGATTTCAGATATTTTCGGGCTATTGCGCCTGCCGCTACGCGCATCGTCGTCTCGCGTGCAGACGACCGCCCGCCGCCCCGATAATCGCGGATGCCGTATTTCTGCTGGTACGTGTAGTCTGCGTGGCCCGGCCGGAACTTGTCCTTGATGTCGCCGTAGTCTTGCGATCGCTGGTCGGTATTTTCGATCAGCAGCCCGATTGGCGTGCCCGTCGTCTGGCCCTCAAACACGCCCGACAGGATGCGCACCTGGTCCGGCTCGTTGCGCTGCGTGGTATGTCGGGAACGGCCCGGGCGCCGTCGATCGAGATCGATCTGGATATCCGACGCTGCAAGCGGCAGGCCCGGCGGACAACCGTCCACCACGCAGCCGAGCGCCGGCCCGTGGCTTTCGCCAAAGGTGGTGACGACAAACAGCCGCCCAAAACTGTTACCCGACATCGGCCGCCACCCTGCACTCTGCAATCGTAAGTCTCATGCCGCTTTCACCAGTTCGTCTTTTGCCAACAAAAAAACACCCTGCCCGCCTCGCTCGAACTCAAGCCACACAAATCCAAGCCGCGGATAGCGCTGTTCCAGGGCCGGCTGGCTGTTGCCCACTTCGCAGACCAGGATCCCGTCGTCCGCCAGAAAACGGGGTGCATCATGCAGGATAGCATTGACTGAATCCAGACCATCCGGGCCGGCCGCGAGTCCAAGCTCCGGTTCGTGACGAAATTCGGGCGTGCGCTCGTCCATGTCCTGCTGATCCACGTACGGCGGGTTGCTGACAATTAAATCGTACTGGCAAGCGCGCAACCCGGAAAAGAAATCAGACTCGATGACAGAAACCCGCTCCATCAGTGCATGGCGGCGGATATTGATTGCGGCAACTTCCAGCGCCGGCCGCGAAATATCCACGGCGTCCACGCTTGCATCGGGAAACGCTTTTGCCAGCGCGATCGCAATGCAGCCGCTGCCGGTGCCGAGATCCAGTATGCGCCGCACCTGCCGCGGATTGATCCAGGGCTGGAACTGCTCCGCAATCAGCTCCGCGAGTGGCGAGCGTGGCACCAGCACTCGCTCATCGACATAAAACTGCAGGCCGGCGAACCAGGCCTCGTTAAGCAGGTAAGCCAGGGGCACGCGCTCGTCTATGCGCCTCCGCAGCACCTTCTCGATCCGAGCCAGCTCGCTTGCCGGCACGAGCCTGCCGTACACCTCGTCCGCATCCTCGTGCTGCAGCCCGAGCGATGCAAAAACCAGCCACGCGGCTTCATCCAGCGGATTGTCGGTGCCGTGCCCGTAGCTGAGGCCGGCCCTCTCCATCTCTGCGGCAAGCTGCCGGATCAGGGACGCAACCGTAACTGGATCGGATTTACTCATGGCTATAGTCGGCGCTTTTGAAGTATGGGAATGCAGTGCATGTATTATTCCACGATATTCCATGCCGAGGGCGACGCACGGCCCCGCTGTTGCGGCTCTGGGTGATTTTGCTGTGCAGACGATCACCACTTGACGCTACAATTGCAATGGCAGCCCGAAATCGCTCCCGCAGAAATCGCTGCAGTATCCGGAATTATGAGTTTCAAAAACCTTATCATTGCAGTTGTGCTCGGCGTTGCCCTTGCGGCCGGTTTGTTCCTGTCGCTGCACCGTACACCGATTCCTGCACAACTAAGCGGCGCAACGCTGCTGCCGGCGCCGGTCCTGTTACCCACGTTTAATCTGCAGGATCAGAACGGCCAGGCGGTCACCGGGGACATATTCAAGGGACAATGGGACCTGGTGTTTTTCGGCTTTACAAACTGCCCTGACATTTGCCCTTTGAGCCTGCAGACGCTGTCGCGCGCGCGGCAACAAATGGCGGAGGCCGGGCACGACGAATTACCGCGCATCGTTTTTGTCAGCGTGGATCCGGAGCGAGACAGTGCCCCGCAATTGGCCCGCTATATGAGCGCCTTTGGCACTGACAATCTTGGCTTGACGGGCGATATTGCCGAGCTGCGAAAACTGACCGAAGCCCTGGGCATCTACTTCAACAAGAGTGGAGATGGCGAGAATTACAGCGTTGATCATTCGTCGGTCGTGATTGTTATCGGCCCGGACGGACGGTATCGGGCCTTATTCAGTGCGCCACATACGCCTGACGTTATAGTCCACGATCTGTCAATCCTGATGGCAGCGTGAAAATGACAAGCACCAATGCCAGGGTTACCCACAGGAGCGGTTTCCAGCCGCGATCGGCAAGCATTTGCGTGCGACACGGCGCGTGCGCGGATCTGTTTGCGATCAGTTGCACCATGGCCCTGCTGTTTGTCATGCTCATCGCGAGCGGCTGCGACGATACATCGTTTGAACCTCTGCAGGTCAGCGACATCGTGATTAATGCGCCGTTGCCCGGCACGCGTATGAGTGCCGGGTACCTGACGCTGACCAACAACAGCGACGAAAGCCTGCGCATTAGTACATTCGACAGCCCACAATTCAAGAGCATCGAATTGCACGAGACGATTACGGCAGGCGGCGTTAGCCGAATGCGGCCCGTGCCCGAACTTGATGTGCCACCGCACTCGAGTGTGCAGCTGGCGCCTGGCGGCAAACACCTGATGCTGATGGGGCCCGTGGCACCACTCGATGTCGTTACGCTGAACATCTACAGCGGCAATGGTCTGCTCGTTAGTATCAGCACCGAGGCGGTAGCGTATTAGCCGCCTGTTTGTAGCCTTGCAGTATTGTCTGCCGCGTCACTTGCTGACGACCCTCGTGTATCACCTGGCACGCATACGGGCGCCATTTTTCAAGAATTTCCTGATCAGAAATTTCAGCCGCTGGTACAAAGTCGACCTCGACGAAGTCGCTCTGCGAACGCCGCTTGATTTTCCGACCTTCAACGATTTCTTCATTCGCGAGCTGGTAGCCGGTGCAAGGCCGGTTGATGACGATCCCCTGGCTATTGTTTCCCCGGTGGATGGCAGCGTCAGCCAGGCAGGACGAATCGAACAGTCGCAGCTATTGCAGGCCAAAGGCATCGGCTATTCGCTGGACGACCTGCTGGCAGTTAATCTCGAAACCGCGAAAGATTTTTCGAACGGCAACTTTGCGACGATCTACCTTGCGCCGCACGATTATCATCGCGTGCACATGCCAATCGATGGCGAACTGGTGGCGGCGCATTACGTGCCCGGCGATCTGTTCAGTGTTAACGAGGCAACCGTTGCCGGCGTACCCGGCCTGTTTCGGCGCAATGAGCGACTGAACCTGCATTTCGACACCGCGATTGGTCCGGTGGCCCTGATTTTTGTCGGCGCGCTGAACGTTGGCAGTATCAGCACGCCCTGGACCGGTGAGATTCGCCCACAAAAGCGTGGCGTCGTCGAGACCCAGGTCCTGACAGGCGCAACAACCGGGATTCGAAAAGGCGCGCTGCTGGGCTGGTTTAACATGGGCTCCACCGTAATCCTCCTGTTGCCGAAGGATGCGGTCACCTGGCGCGAGACTCTTGACCCGGGTACCCGCCTTCGTATGGGCGAACGCATCGGCGCCCTGCATGAACGTAACAGCTGAAGGACTCCGCTTGTCAGACAAGTCGAGGAGCATGAACTGGCGACCCACCTCAGGCGTCGCTGTAGCAATGCAAAGAGCGGAGCTCATTGCACGCGCCCGCGACTACTTCACATTGCACAAGGTGCTGTCCGTGGACACACCAGCGTTCGGCAGCGCATCCGTGACCGATCCGCATATTGCGAGTTTCAAGGTTGCAGCTTCGAGCTATCTGCAGACGTCGCCTGAGTACTATATGAAGCGCTTGCTGGCGGCCGGCTACCCGGACATCTACTCCATCTGCCGCGTGTTCCGGGCCGAAGAACGCGGCCGCAGGCACTTGCCGGAATTCACCCTGATCGAATGGTACCGCCGGAATTTTCTGCTTGATGACATCGTCGCGGATACCTGCAATCTGCTGGCACACATGCTCGATCGGCATCTTGGGGCCGTGCAAATACTGGACTACCAGGAAGCCTTTCGACAGCACGCCGGGCTTGACCCTTTCCATTGCACACTCGACGATCTCGCGGATCGGGTTGCGGCGGACGCTGCGCTGCGAAGCTCACTCGGCGACGACCGTGATGCCTGGCTGGACCTTGTCCTGTCATTCGTGGTCGTGCCGCGCTTCGACAAACAATGCCTTACCGTGCTGCAGCACTACCCCTGCAGCCAGGCAGCCCTCGCACGACGGTGCCCCGCAAACCCTGAACTCGCGGATCGATTCGAAGTCTTTTTCGGCGACCTCGAACTCGCCAACGGTTACGTCGAACTCGGTGACCGCACCGAGCAAGCAGAGCGTATGAACGCCGACATACAACGACGCACGAACCTGGGCCTGCCTGCTGTGCCGGTCGACCGCAACCTGCTCGCCGCGCTCGACGCCGGGCTGCCGAACTGCGCGGGCGTCGCGCT
>DDIS01000052.1:0-1627 GCA_002338615.1 Proteobacteria bacterium UBA1844
GGGGGGGAGCCGGTACCGAAGGCCTCTCTCGGTATGATTGGCGACGAGTACACCGTGGACTGGTCGCCTTTCGCGAATGCCACCTGGGACCAGCAGGTGGATACGACGATCAGCCCGGCCAAGGTTGACGAACTGGGAACGGCAATCTGCTCGTACCCGAAAGAAATGAAGCTGCATGGACGTGTGCAACGCATCATGGATGAACGCAAGCGCATGGCGAAAGGCGAAATAGCGATGGACTGGGGCTTTGCCGAAACAATGGCTTATGCAGCCCTGATAGACGCCGGTTACGGCTGCCGGCTGGTTGGCCAGGACAGCGCCCGTGGTACTTTTTTTCACCGTCACGCCGTGCTGCACAACCAGGTCAACAACGTTGAGTACACCCCGTTGCGCCATATCAATGAAGCGCCCAACTCGTTCCGGGTTATAGACTCCCTGTTGTCCGAAGAGGCTGTGTTGGGTTTTGAATACGGTTACGCAACGACCGAGCCGAATACGCTGGTTGTCTGGGAAGCCCAGTTTGGCGACTTCTGCAATGGTGCGCAGGTGGTCATCGACCAGTTCATCAGTTCGGGTGAAGCGAAATGGGGCCGTCTTTGTGGTATTACTCTGTTTCTTCCTCACGGTTACGAAGGGCAGGGTCCGGAGCACTCTTCTGCGCGGCTCGAGCGCTTTTTGCAACTTTGCGCCGAGCACAATATGCAGGTTTGTGTACCGTCAACACCGGCACAAATGTTCCATATGTTGCGCCGCCAGATGATGCGCTCTTTTCGTAAGCCGCTCGTTGTGATGACGCCGAAGAGCCTGCTTCGTCACAAGCTATCGACATCACCACTGGAAGATCTGTCGAATGGCGAATTCAGGCTTGTCATTCCGGAGCCGGACGATATCGAGGTTGCGAAAACCAAACGTTTGGTATTTTGCAGTGGCAAAGTCTACTACGACCTATACGAGGCGCGCGAAGCGCACAAGGTCAGGGATGTTGCGCTGATCCGGGTCGAGCAGCTGTACCCGTTCCCGATTGATGAGTACGCAGCCCTGCTGGACGAATACGCGCATGTCAGGGATATTGTATGGTGTCAGGAAGAACCCGAGAATCAGGGTGCCTGGTACCAGATCAGGCATCGCCTGCAGGATCCTCTGGACAACGAGCAACAACTTTATTACGCAGGGCGTCCCGGTGCAGCTGCGCCGGCGTCGGGCATTTTCAAGGTCCATCTGCATCAACAACAGGCGCTGGTTGAAGCGGCTCTCGGAATCAAGACGAAGGCCAGCAAGGCCGCGAAGCAAAAAGAGACGAAAAGTAAATGAGTATCGAAATCAAGGTTCCGCAACTGCCAGAGTCTGTATCGGACGCGACGCTGGCTGCCTGGCACGTTAAGGCAGGCGAGTCCGTCTCTCGAGATGCCAACCTGGTGGATCTCGAAACCGACAAGGTCGTACTCGAGGTACCGGCGCCGGCATCCGGCAAACTGAAAGAAATTCGCGTCCAGGAAGGCGCGACGGTGGTCGCCGGAGATGTACTCGCAATTCTTGAAGAGGGCGAGGGCGGTGGCGAAAAGGCGGCTGCCGACGCAACAGATGACGAGGAAAAGTCTGTGTCGGCTGACAGCGCCGAGCCAGTGGG
>DDIS01000052.1:1747-2195 GCA_002338615.1 Proteobacteria bacterium UBA1844
GCAGAAGCGGCTGAAGACGGCCGCGAGGCGAGAGCGGCGAAAACCAGCCCAGCTGTGCGCCGGCTGCTCGATGAACACGATCTAGACGCGACAATGGTACAGGGCAGTGGCAAAGACGGGCGCATCAGCAAGGCGGACGTCATGGAGTTTCTGAAGACCGATGACAGTAGCGATGTGACGTCGGCTGGCCGCAGCGCGACGTCCGCTGACGCACAGTCGGTTACAGCAGGCGAGGACAGCGGTGAGCGTACCGAGCAGCGAGTCCCGATGACGCGTCTGCGTGCCCGCATTGCCGAACGGCTGCTGGAGGCTCAGCAAACCGCAGCCATGCTGACAACCTTTAACGAGGTGGATCTTACTGAAGTCATTGCCTTGCGCACAAAATACCAGGAGTCTTTTCAGAAGGAACATGGCGTGAAGCTTGGTTTCATGTCGTTCTTCGCCAAAG
>DDIS01000052.1:2291-17431 GCA_002338615.1 Proteobacteria bacterium UBA1844
TTCATGTCGTTCTTCGCCAAAGCCGCGGTCGAGGGGCTAAAAAGATTCCCGATCGTCAATGCTTCCGTCGAAGATGGCGATATCGTCTATCATAATTATTTCGATATTGGTATTGCCGTTTCAACAGAACGCGGGCTCATGGTGCCGGTTATTCGTGATGTGGATCGCATGAGCTTCGCAGAATTCGAAAAGGAACTGGGCGAAATTGCCGGACGCGCGCAGACCGGCAAGATCAGCATGGACGAGCTGACCGGGGGTACTTTCTCAATAACGAACGGCGGCATATTTGGTTCGATGATGTCCACGCCGATCCTGAATCAGCCACAAAGCGCCATCCTTGGTATGCACGCGATCCAGCAACGGCCGATGGTGATCAACGGTGAGATTATTGTGCGGCCCATGATGTACCTGGCCATGACTTACGATCACCGCATCATCGATGGCAAGGATTCAGTGCAGTTTCTTGTCACCGTCAAAGCGCAACTCGAGGATCCGAGTCGCTTGTTGTTGCAGCTATAGGACGAATAAGTTAATGAGCAAGAGTTACGACGTCGTCGTTATCGGTGCCGGACCCGCAGGTTACGTTGCTGCCATTCGCGCCACCCAGTTGGGCATGAGTGTCGCCTGCATTGATGAATGGCAGAACAAGGACGGCACGAATGCGTTCGGCGGAACCTGCCTGAATGCGGGTTGTATTCCTTCCAAGGTACTGCTCGAGTCCTCAGAACTTTTCCACCGCGCAGGTAATGAATTCAAGAAACACGGTATCAAAACCGGCAAGGTCGAGCTCGATCTTGAAGCGATGCAAAAGCGTCGTGCCGGTATTGTGCGGCAGCTGACCAACGGCATCGCGGGTTTGTTCAAAGCAAACAAGGTGGAAGGACTGGTAGGACACGGCAAATTGCTCGCCGGCAAGCAGGTCGAATTCACACCGGTCGATGGTGAGCCACAGCTCCTGAACGCCGGCAGCGTCATTATTGCAACGGGTTCCACGCCGATCGAATTGCCGTTCGCGAAATTTGATGACAAGCACATCGTGGACTCCTGGAACGCGATCGAATTTTCCGAAGTGCCCAAACGACTTGGTATTATCGGTGCGGGTGTGATCGGCCTCGAACTCGGCAGCGTCTGGTCTCGTCTCGGCTCCGAAGTCATCATCATCGAGGCGATGCACGACTTCCTGTTTATGACGGACCGTGAAGTAGCTGCGGCCGCCGGCAAGGACTTCAGGAAACAGGGCCTTGATATTCGGCTTGGCGCCAAGTTGACCGGTGCCAAAGCAGGCAAGAAGGGCGTCACGGTTGAATACGAGGATGCGGGCATTCCAAAGACGCTGGAGGTGGACAAGCTGGTCGTTGCTGTCGGACGCCGACCATTCACGGACGGCTTGTTTGCCGATGATGCCGGTATCGTGCTCGACGAGCGCGGCTTTATCAAAGTGGACGACGAATGCCGTACCCATGTCAAAGGTGTCTATGCCGTGGGCGACTGCGTACGTGGCCCGATGCTGGCACACAAAGGCTCGGAAGAAGGCGTGATGGTAGCGGACCTGATTGCAGGTCACGTGGCCGAGGTTAACTACGATGTCATTCCGTCAGTGATCTACACGGCCCCCGAGATCGCCTGGGTGGGTAAAACCGAACAGGAAGTGAAGGAAAGTGGCCGCGAATACAAGACCGGTTCGTTTCCGTTCGCCGCCAGCGGACGTGCCAAAGCGATGGAACAGACCACCGGTATGGTCAAGATTGTGTCAGCCGTCGATGACGATGAGGTCCTCGGTGTTCACATCGTCGGCCCGATGGCGGGCGAGTTGATCGCGGAGGCAGTGCTTGCGATGGAGTTTGCGGCCAGCACGGAAGACATCCAGCGCACGATTCACGCCCATCCGACCCTTGCCGAGGCGATGCACGAAGCGGCGCTAGCCGTTGATAACAAGGCGCTGAATTACCCGAACAAGTAGAAGCGGATTCCGGCCGTGAATTTTTCCGGCGCCGGATCGCGCCAGGATGGCGCTCCTACGGCAGCATATTTCGGGCACCGTGAACGCCGCATTGTGTGGATGCGCTATGCGGACGCATTAATCGTAGGAGCGGCGTCGCGCCGCGATCCGAAGCTTCCGACCCGCGGTAAGCTGCAAATTTCGCTAATCGAGTTTCTTTTGCCAGAAGTCCGCGTTCCTGATACCCAGATTTTCCGGATCGAAGGTGTAGTCTGTCACGCCCGCCTTGCGCTGCGCCTCGTAGTCCTTGAGTGCCGCCATGGCAGGCCTGGCCATGAAGAAAATTATCAGGATGCCGACGATATTCAACCAGGCCATGAGGCCAACTCCGATGTCCCCCAGGTCCCATGCGAGGCTGGCTGTTCGAATCGTGCCATAGAACACGGATATCATCAGCGCGATTTTCAGCATCAATAGCTCGTAAGGAATGCGGAAGGTGCGGCGTATGTAGGCGAGGTTTGTTTCAGCGATGTAGTAGTACGCAAGCAGGGTGGTAAATGCGAAGAAAAACAACGCGACAGCGACGAATACCTTGCCGAATCCTCCGACTTCACTTTCGAGGGCGAGCTGTGTAAACGCCGGGCTGTCGATGATGGTTTCAAGTGGCAGGTTTTGCACCAGCAGGGCTCCGGAATCCGGAATCACATTGTAGGCGCCCGTGATGAGGATCATGAACGCGGTCGCCGAGCAGACGAACAGCGTGTCGATGTAAACCGAGAACGCCTGTACGAGTCCCTGCTGCGCCGGATGATCAACTTCCGCGGCGGCGGCAGCGTGAGGGCCGGTGCCCTGACCCGCCTCGTTGGAATAAACACCCCGCTTAACTCCCCAGCCAATCGCAGCACCAACGCCGGCCATCGGGGTAAATGCATCTTTGAAAATCATTGCTATGACACCGGGCAGGTCGCCGATATTCATGATAATGATCACGATAGCCATCAGGATATAGGCGAGCGCCATGAACGGTACGACGACCTGGGTAAAGCGCGCAATGCGTCGCACGCCGCCGAAAATAATGATGCCGAGCAATGTCACTACCATCGCCGCGGTTATCAACTTGGTCATGCTGAAGATACCGAGAAAGGATTCGATGCGCGTCTCGCCGCCGAACGCGAGCTCCGCGGCGTTGCCAATACTGTTCGACTGCACACCGGGTAACAGCAGGCCCGTTGCAATGATGGTCGAAATGGCAAATATCCACGCGTACCATTTCTGGCCCATGGCTTTTTCAATGTAATAGGCCGGTCCGCCGCGATACTGGCCTTCATCCACCTCTTTGTAGATCTGACCGAGCGTTGATTCGACATAAGCTGTGGACGCACCGAAGAACGCGACCACCCACATCCAGAACACGGCACCCGGCCCGCCGAAACCGATGGCAGCAGCAACACCCGCAATATTGCCGGTGCCGACCCGGCCCGAGAGAGATACGGCGAGCGCCTGGAATGAGGAAATGCCTTTCTTCGATGATCTACCGCTGAACAACAGGTGAATCATTTCGCGAAATAGCCGGAGTTGGACGAAGCGCGTGAGGATGGAGAAAAACAATCCTGCGCCGAGGCAGAGATAGACCAGCGCGCTACTCCAGACGTAGTCATTGATGCTTGATACGATTTCCTGCATGCGTTCCCCCGATTTTGGCCCTGCCAGCCGCTAAAGGTGAGGGATAGTACTACGAGCGCCGCTCCACCGATACGACGTTACCCACTTGCTCAATTCGTGCGATCGCACTACTCAGAGCGGGCAGATCCGCAATCTCGATGCGGAATCGCATCACGACCTGCATGTTCTCCTTATCCGTATGGCTTTTCAGATCGACGATATTCGCGTTTTCATCAGCCAGCACCAGTGTGATATCGCGAATCAATCCACTTCGATCAAACGCGCGTACGCGTAAATCGACCGGGTAACTGGCGGAATCCGACTTGCCCCAGTCAACTTCGATAACGCGTTCGCGATGCCGTCTGCGCAAGCCCAGGTAATTGCCACAGTCCTGCCGGTGGATCGTGACGCCGCGTCCCTGCGTGATGTAGCCCGCAATGCGCTCTGGTGGCACCGGGCGACAACACCGCGCGAAGTTGCACAGCAGGTCGCCGACGCCACGCACCGAGATACCGTCGGGTTTGTTCTCCGTTGGCTTATTGCGTCGTGGACGACTGGTTTGCGGTGCATCGGTACCGCGCAGCTGCTGCACGGCTGTTGCTATTGCCGCTGCCGTCAGTTCACTCGAACCAAGTAACACGCATAGGGACTCCGTGTCTTTTTGCCTGAGGTGCTTGGCAATGCTGTCCGTCGGCAGGTCACGAACATTCAGTCGTGAGAGTTCACGCTCAAGAATTTCCCGTCCCTGCTTGAGGTGCTGGTCACGATCCAGGTGCCGGAACCAGTTTCGCACCTTGGCCCGCGAGCGGTTGCTGGCCAGGTAGCCGAGTCGCCGACTCAGCCAGTCGCGGCTCGGTTGCGGCCGGCTGCCGGTTATGATCTCAACCTGGTCCCCGTTCTCTATTTTGGTCGTTAAAGTAACCATGCGACCATTGATCTTTGCACCACGACAGCGATGACCCACATCCGTGTGCACGTGATAAGCGAAATCAAGCGGCGTTGCGCCGCGCGGTAACTCAACTACGTCGCCTTTGGGACTGAGGGCATAAACGCGGTCCTCGAAAACCTCATCACGCAGTTGTTCGAGCAGCTCGCCCGAGTCGCTGCCAGGCTCAAGCAGTTGCCTCAGGAAGCGAATCTTGCGATCGAACGCCGCCGGGCTGCCGCCACCTTCCTTATAACGCCAGTGGGCTGCTACGCCAAGTTCTGCCTGCCGATGCATGGCATGGGAACGAATCTGTACTTCGAGTGTTCTGCCTTTTGGACCAATCACCGCCGTATGCAGAGAGCGGTAGTCATTTTCCTTGGGGTTCGCGATGTAATCGTCGAACTCACCCGGCAGGTACGACCAGAGGTGATGCACGACGCCGAGTGCCGCGTAGCAGTCGGTGACATTATCGACCAGCACGCGCACGCCACGGATATCGTGCAGGGTATCGAGGCCACGATCCTTCTGCTGCATCTTGCGCCAGATGCTGTAGATGTGTTTTGGTCGCCCCGAAATCTCGCTCCGAATACCGGCATTCTCGAGTTCCAGCTGCAGGCTGGTTTTGACCTGTTCGATAAATGCCTCGCGCTCCGCCCGCTTTTCCTGCAGTGCCGCTGCGATCGACGCATAGGTATCGGGCTCCAGGTAGCGGAAGGCAAGGTCTTCGAGCTCCCACTTGAGTTGCCAGACGCCAAGTCGATTGGCGAGTGGCGCATAAATTTCGCGTGTCGCAATAGCAAGTGCACGTTGCTTCGCGCGTGTTGTATTTTTGGCGCTACGCAGTCGATACAGTTGCTCCGCGATGCGCGCAAGCACGACGCGCACATCCGAGACAATGGCGAGCAGCATTTTGCGCAGCGCCTCCGACTGCTGGACAGCGAGCGCTTCCCCGGGTTGCCAGTCCGCGGCGAGTTCGAACCGGCTCAGTTGCGATAATTCATGTGAAATATAATAAATGTCAGATAATTGATTGTTATTAAACGATTTTTCATTAATGATCTGTTCCCGTAGCAATGGGCACAATCGCACGGCCTGGACCACATCGGCGGGCAGACCAAGGGACGCAACAATCACGGCGATCGATTCGCCCTCGTCGATCAGTGCCTCTTTTTCGCCGGACGCGGGCAATGCCGCAAGCAAACGCGAGACCCGGTCGGTGAGTTCGTCAGCCACCGGGTAAGCTGGCACTTTGTCGTGTTCGGTGACCGGCACGCTGCATCGATACAACTCTTAGCCTGCAATTCGAATAACCGTTATCATACGCGCAGTTCCGCGCTGCGTGCTCAGGCAGGAACAGGGCAGGCTTGGCGCACAAAGCTTCATTTCGAAACTACACACCGGGACCGTTTCGCGGGTCGGTTATCCAACTAAATTTCGCTTTTGGCGGGGGAGCATGGCAGGACATAGCAAGTGGGCGAATATTCAGCATCGCAAGGGCGCACAGGACAAAAAGCGCGGCAAGCTGTTTACGAAGCTGATTCGTGAAATCACGGTCGCTGCGAAAATGGGCGGCGGCGACCTGGAGTCCAACCCGCGACTGCGGCTTGCGGTGGACAAAGCCAAGGCGCAAAGCATGCCCAAAGACAATATCGAGCGCGCGATCAAACGCGGCTCGGGGAACCTGGATGGTTCGGATTACCAGGAAATGCGTTATGAAGGCTATGGGCCGGGCGGTACGGCAGTTATGGTCGATTGCCTGACGGACAACAAGAACCGCACGGTTGCCGATGTTCGTCACGCATTTGCCAAGTTTGGTGGCAACCTCGGTGCGGCGGGCTCGGTCAACTACCTGTTCAACCAGGTGGGCCAGTTGTTTTACCCGGCGGCAGCGAATGAGGAAGCTGTCATGGAAGCAGCGATCGAGGCAGGCGCCGAGGATGTTGTGGTGGATACGGACGGTTCGATCGAAGTATTGACGGATCCGGCTGATTTCGAATCCGTCAGAAATGCAATGATCGAAGCAGGACATAAACCCGAGGAATCGCAAATTACGATGCGTGCCTCGACCAACTCGACCCTGGGAATCGCGGAGGCCGGCTCAATGGTCAAAATGCTCGAAATGCTGGAAGACCTCGACGATGTTCAGGACGTCTATTCGAACGCCGATATTTCCGACGATATCCTTGCCGAGCTGTGATGACGTCGCTGGAGCTGAATTGAGACATACTGATTGTTTGCCTGTTCGCACGCGCATCCTGGGAATAGATCCCGGCTCGCGACTGACCGGATTCGGCGTGCTGGATTTTACGGGCGGCAGTGCGGCTTATGTGGCCAGTGGTACGGTGCGCAGTCAACAGGGCGACTTTCCAAGCCGCTTGCGGCAGATTTTCGAGTCGATGGCGGTCGTTGTTGAGGACTACCAGCCGGATATCGTTGCGATCGAGTCGATTTTCATGCACAAGAATGCGGCCAGCGCATTGAAACTTGGTCAGGCTCGTTCGGCAGCCTTGTGTGCCACGTTCGCTCGCAATATTGAGGTACATGAGTACGCCCCGCGTGAGATCAAGCTGGCGGTGGTTGGCACGGGATCGGCCAGCAAGGAGCAGGTGCAGCACATGGTGAGCTCAATCCTCGGCCTTGCGGCGCTGCCGTCGGCCGACGCCTCGGATGCACTTGCCGCAGCACTGTGTCACGGCCACCAGCGCCGCCTCCGGCAGCAACTGGGCCAGCACCTGACCCTCGCGGGCTAGCCAGGGCCCGAGGTAAGCATTGATGATAGGTTCATTGCGCGGCACATTGACGCTCAAACAAGCACCCCATGTAGTCATCGAATGCAACGGCGTCGGTTATGACGTGGAAACGCCGATGTCGACATTTTTCGAACTGCCGGCCATCGGTAGTGAAATAGTGCTGACGACCCACCTGCTGGTACGCGAGGATGCGCAAATCCTGTACGGCTTTGCTACCGAGCTGGAGCGCCGCCTGTTTCGTTCGGTACTCAGGGTGCGCGGCATCGGCGCGAAGATTGCCCTCGCCATTCTGTCCGCGATGAGTGTGCAGGACTTCAATCGCTGCATCGAATATGAGGATGCGGCGGCGCTCTCACGGATCCCGGGTATCGGCAAGAAAACAGCGGAACGGCTGATCGTCGAAATGCGGGACCGGATCGACAGGACGACTGGTCCCGGTGCGGGGAGGGCATCTGTTGTGCAGGGGCCAACGGCAGAAGCCGTCGATGCTCTGGTGGCACTTGGCTACAAGCCGGCCGAGGTGAACAGGTTGATTGCGAAACTGGACGTCGATGGCCAATCTGCCGAAGACATTATTCGCCTCGCTCTTCGTCAGTCGGTAGGCTGATTGTTATGAGTATCGATCATGACCGACTCACGAACGCCGAGCCGAAAGCTGACGATCGGGCGTTTGACCGGGCAATACGGCCAAAGACTTTGCGGGACTACGTTGGTCAGCCCGATGTAAAGAAACAGATGGGCATTTTCATCGAGGCGGCGCGTCGCCGCGCCGAATCGCTTGATCACGTTCTGATTTTCGGGCCGCCTGGACTTGGCAAGACCACGCTGGCGCACATCGTCGCGAACGAGATGGGCGTCAAGCTCAGGCAGACGTCGGGTCCGGTGCTTGAGCGTCCCGGCGATCTCGCCGCCATACTCACGAATCTCGAAGCGAATGATGTCCTGTTTGTGGACGAGATTCACCGGCTGAGCGCGGTCGTCGAAGAAATCCTGTACCCGGCGCTGGAAGACTTTCAGCTTGACATTATGATCGGCGAAGGTCCTGCGGCACGCTCGATCAAACTGGACCTGCCACCTTTTACGCTGGTCGGTGCAACCACACGGGCTGGCTTGCTGACCTCACCTCTGCGCGATCGCTTCGGCATCGTGCAGCGCCTTGAGTTTTATTCGGAGCGGGACCTGGAAGCCATTGTGCGGCGCTCGGCGGGGATCCTGAATCTGTCGATTCAGGGTGACGGCGCGCTCGAGATTGCGAAGCGTGCTCGCGGCACGCCACGTATAGCCAACCGCTTGTTGCGGAGGGTGCGCGATTTTGCCGAAGTTGAAGCCGACGGCATCGTCAATCGTGATGTCGCCATAATGGCCATGGACATGTTGCAGGTTGATCCCAATGGTTTCGACGCCATGGATCGGCGGCTGTTGCAAACCATCATCGAAAAATTCGACGGTGGACCGGTTGGCATTGAAAGTCTTGCCGCAGCCGTCGGCGAGGAACGCGGTACGATTGAAGACGTGCTGGAACCATACCTGATCCAGCAGGGTTTCATGATGCGAACCGCGCGCGGGCGGGTGGCAACCAAAAATGCCTGGCTGCACTTTGGCCTGGCGCCGCCAAATCTGTCCGGCGGCCAGAACCTGCCGCTTTTTGACCAGGCCGGAGAAGAGTCATGAACACGAGGGTGGCCGAGGACAAGTTCAGGTGGCCTGTGCGCGTTTATTACGAAGACACCGATGCACAGGCGGTTGTCTACTATGCCAACTATTTTCGATTCCTTGAACGAGCGCGGACCGAGTGGCTTCGTGCGCTGGGTGTTGACCAGCTGAGAATGTTGAACGAAGACCGGCAAATATTTGTCGTTGTTAGCACGCAAGCCGAATTTATTTCACCCGCGCGCTTCAACGACGAGTTGATCGTGACAGCAGGGCTTTTGAAGCTGACAAGGGCATCGTTTGATATTGAACAGGAAATTTATCGTGGCAACGAATTGTTGCTAAGAGGCGGCGTGAAAGCTGCGTTGCTCAATGCGGATACGATGAAACCCCAACGCGTACCAAGTAGCCTATTTGAAGGAAGGGAAAATGCAAGCTGATCTGGATATGTCCATCGTCGGACTATTAATGGGTGCAAGCTGGCCCGTAATCGTCGTCCTGCTGCTGCTGCTCGGCGCCTCGATCATGTCGTGGAGTACGATAATTGCGAAGCGGCGGTTGATACTGAAAACCAGGTCCGCCTCCGATGACTTCGAAGCCGCATTCTGGTCAGGGGGCGATTTGAACACCCTGTACCAGAGTGCTACTCGCGGCAAAGGTGGCGCGCTTGGCATGGGGAGCATCTTCGAGGCGGGTTTCCGCGAGTTCAATCGGCAGGTACAACAGGGTGGCAGCAGCCCGAGCAAAATCGTCGAGGAATGTCGTCGCGCCATGCACGTTGCGCAAATGCGCGAAGTGGACCGGCTCGGACAGGGACTGGCGAATCTTGCGACCATTGGTTCAACGAGCCCGTACGTTGGTTTGTTCGGGACGGTCTGGGGCATCATGACGGCGTTCATGAATCTTGGCACCATGCAGTCCGCCACGCTGCAACTGGTCGCGCCGCCGATCGCCGAAGCGCTGATCGCAACAGCTATGGGTCTGTTTGCGGCGATTCCGGCCGTAATCGCCTACAACCGGTTTGCGGACAAGGTGGTGCGCCTCGAATATCGTTACGACACGTTCACCGAGGAATTCACCAGCATCCTGGAGCGTCACGCGCGTAACCGGAAGGACGCCTGATATGGCTGAACCGCTGCACAAACGTAAGCTGATGGGCGAGATAAACGTTGTGCCCTATATCGACGTAATGCTCGTGTTGCTGGTTATTTTCATGGTTACAGCACCGCTGTTGACCCAGGGCGTCAAGGTTGAGTTACCAAAAGCAGGCGCCGAGCCGATTGAAAATGTGTCCAACGCAGAGCCACTGGTACTGAGTGTCGATGCCGCGGGCAACCTGTATCTCAATGTCGGCGGCGACAAAGACGAAAAACTGGAACCGGTCTCCGGAGCAGAAATCGTGCGTCGTGTGGGCGTGGTCCTGCGCCAGACGCCCGACACGCCGGTGCTGGTCAAGGCGGACCGGGCAGTTGACTACGGAAATGTCGTCGGTGCGATGGTCCTGCTGCAACAGGGCGGTGCGGAAAGCATCGGCTTTGTCACCGATCCACTGGATACGTACCCGGTACCTGAGTGACGAGTACTCCAACAAGGTGACACGTAGAACCAACAGTTTCTTTTCGATTACGCTTGCGTTACTGCTGCACGTCGTGATTTTCGCGACATTCGCGGTTGCGGTGAACTTCTCGAAGAAAACGCAACCCGCTGTGCCGCTTGCGATTACGGCGACGCTGACGTCGGAGATTCCGGAATTTGTCGCGCCGCCTGTTGAGGTACAGCCGGAGCCCGAAGTCATTGAGCCCGAACCGGAATTGGTTGAGCCCGAGCCGGAAGTCGTTGAGCCGGAACCCGAAGTCAAACAGCCAGACCCTGCGGAGCAGGCGCGAATCAAAGCCGAAGAGCAAATGCGTCTCGATGAAATGCGACGCGAGCAACAGCGAGAGCAGGATGCTGAACGCGCGAGGCTGCAGCGCATCGAGGACGAGAAGGAGGAGCAACAGAAGCGTGCAGCTGAAGCCGAGGCAAAGCGTAAAGCGGCCGAAGCAGAAGCAAAGCGCAAGAAAGAGGCGGAAGCGGAGCTCGAGCGCAAGCGCATCGAGGCCGAGCGCGCGCGCGAGGAGCGGGAGCGTCAGCAGCGGGAGGAAAACGAGCGACTCAGGCGCGAAGCGGAACAGGCCCAGTTGCAGTCGCAGATTGATGCTGAAAACAAGCGCCTGGAGGCGCGCAGTTCCAATGAAATGCTGGCATACATATTTGCGATCCAGCAGAAAGTGCGGCGCAACTGGGTCGCGCCACCCAGTGCTCCACCCGATCTCGAATGCGAGGTTGTGGTGAGGCAGCAGGCAACCGGCGATGTAACCTCGGCAAAGGTTACGCGCTGTAACGGCGATGCGGCAGTGGTAAGGTCAATTGAGACGGCGGTGATGAAGGCATCGCCTTTGCCGCGGCCTTCCAACAACCTGCTGTTTGATACAAACTTGCGCTTTATATTCAAACCTGAACAATAGATCCTACACAGCCAGGGTGGACACGCTACGTGAGACGACATATCCGACAACTTTCAAGGACATTTTGCCCGGTGCTGATAGCGCTGCTGGCCTCGCTGGCAACAGCGCCGGTATTCGCCGAGATCACGATCGAAATTACGGGGGGCGGCGTGAAACGCGCGCCCGTCGCTGTAGTGCCGTTTGGCTGGGAAGGACAGGATGCGGGTGCACCGCTTGATGTCGCTGCACTAATCAGCGCCGACCTGTACCGCAGCGGCCGCTTCGAGCCAAAGGCTGAAAGTGACATGTTGCAGAAACCGACGGAGGGCACTGAGCTCGATTTCGGCGACTGGACCATCCTCGGCGTTGAAGCGGTGGTCATCGGCAAGGTCGTACAGACCGGCGACAACGCCTACTCTGTGCAATTTCAGTTGTTTGACCCGTTTGCTCGTACCCAGCTGGTGGGTTACCGCATGCCAGCGAGCCGTGGCAACATGCGCCGGGTCGCCCATCGCGCGGCGGACATGATTTACGAAAAGCTCACGGGCATTCAGGGGGTCTTCGCCACCCAGGTTGCGTTTGTCACCGCGATGAAGCGGGACAATGGCACGCGCTATCGACTGGTGGTTGCAGATTATGACGGCGAAGCCGAGCACACCATCATGGAAAGTCCCGACCCGATCATGTCCCCGGCCTGGTCGCCGGATAGCCGCAGGCTTGCCTACGTATCCTTCGAAGGTGGCAGGTCGTCGATCTATGTGCAGCAGCTGCGTACTGGCAGCCGCCTGCAGATTTCCAGCGAGCCGGGCATCAACGGTGCGCCATCCTTCTCACCCGATGGCCGGCAGCTCGTAGTGACCCTGGGGGGCGTCGATGGCAATCTCGATATCTATACGATCGATTTGACCTCGCGCGAGAAAAAACGCCTTACGACTCACCGGGCCATCGATACCGAGGGCAGTTGGTCGCCGGACGGACGTGAGATCTACTTTACGTCGGACCGTGCTGGCGGGCCGCAAGTCTATAAAATCAGCGCCGCTGGCGGCACGCCGGAGCGGGTAAGCTTCGAAGGCAGTTATAATGCCCGGCCGCGTTTGTCGCCGGACGGCAAGAAACTCGCATTGGTGCACAATGACGGTGGCAATTTCCGCATCGGCATCATGGACCTGAAATACAAGGACTTGCTCATTCTGTCCACTGGCAAGCAGGACGAGTCGCCGAGTTTTGCGCCGAACAGCGATATTCTGATTTATGCTACACGCCAGTCGGGTAACGGCGTGCTGGAGACGGTGTCGGCAGATGGCCTTATCCGGCAACGGCTGGCATCCGGTGAGGGCGATGTCAGGGAGCCGGTCTGGTCGCCCTTTGCACGTTTCTAGTGACTTCATTATTTAATACTTCAGATTAGATATCTTATATACTTGATTGATTTAACAGAATTTTATTGACCACGGTATTCCTGCTAAGGACTTGACATGGCACAGCACAAACTGATTTTTTTGATCGTGTTCGCTTTCGTGATTTCGGCGTGTTCCAAGAACACGATTCCCGATCCGGACCCCACGGAGGCGATCCATAACCAACAAGGCGCGACCAGCGATGGCTTTGGCGATGTCGATGGTGTTGGAGGCGAGGAATTTGGCGATAACCTCGGCGCTGGCGAGCTTGCGAACATAATCTTTTTTGATTTTGATTCGGCCGAAGTACGGGCTGAGGACACGGAAATCGTGTCGAGACATGCGCTGCAACTTGTTGATAATCCGAACGCGCAAGTCAGGCTCGAGGGTCATACCGACGAGCGCGGTTCACGCGAATACAACATCGGCCTGGGCGAGCGACGCGCTCAATCGGTGCGACGCCTGCTCCTCATTCAAGGCGCTTCGGCTGCACAAATTTCAACCGTGAGTTTTGGCGAAGAGCGCCCGGCCGTAGAGGGTAGCGATGAATCCGCTTACGAGCAGAACCGTCGCGTTGAGATTCGATATACGAACTGATGAACAAACATCACTTATTGCTTGCGTCGGTATTGATCTCGGGCCTGGTATCCGGTTGCACGTTGACCGGGCCGCCCGAAGAAGATCCGGTGCAGACCAAACTGAATGAGCTTGATCGCCGCATGAGTGCGGTCGAGCGGGTAATGCAGAACCAGAGTCTTGTCGACCTGTCGCAAGAGGTGCAGTCACTGCAGCGTCGCACTGCTGAATTGCAGGGCTTCAGTGAATCGCTGGAGCACAACGCGGTGGCGAGCGCGGAGCGGCAGCGCGAACTCTATAATGATCTGGATGCGCGCATCCAGGCGCTCGAAGCGCGACCCAATGATCGCAGCGCCAACGTGCTGGACGGTGGAACCTTACCGCCGGGCCAGTTGCCGGTGCCTGGCGGATCGGAAGACGACAACTACCGCGCGGCATTTGAGCTGATCAAGGAACAGCGCTACGACCAGGCGGAAGTGGCGTTCAAGGAATTCCTTGCGATCTATCCCGAGAGTACTAACGCGCCGAATGCACAATACTGGCTGGGCGAATCCTATTATGTTCGGCAGCGTTTTGATGACGCACTGAATTCCTTCCAGTCTGTGCTCGACGATTTTCCGGGCTCACGCAAAGTTGCTGACGCACTGCTCAAGATCGGCTATTGCAACTACGAACTCAAGCGCTGGGACGCGGCCAAACAAGCGCTTGCCAAGGTTCAGTCGGACTATCCGGACACGACAGCCGCACGCCTTGCAGAACAGCGCCTGCAGCGAATGGCGAGCGAGGGAGTATAGTTCCCTGACATTGGCTCTGGCGAAAAGCTGTTAGCCTTCCCTTTTTAATTCGGCATCGATTCGGTATTATGCCGCCGACTTGGCCGGCGCGACTGCGATACGCGCGTGGCTGCATGAGAAAATCCCGCGGGGGGCGTTAGCTCAGAGGTAGAGCATTCGGCTTTTAACCGACCGGTCGTAGGTTCGATCCCTACACGCCCCACCATCTCCCAAACCATGCATTGCGGGTCGCAAATAATTTCAAAAGAAACAGGCGACTCGCGTTCGCGGGGTCGCTATCATTGCCCGTTTTGAGCGAGATCAAGGCTTAGGGCCAATGACCACTATGGACGGGAATTCTTGGGTAATTCACAAATTTGGCGGCAGCAGCCTCGCCGACGCGGATTGTTTTCGGCGCGTCGCGGGATTAGTGCTGGAACAGGAAGATCCGCGCATCGGTGTGGTGGTTTCTGCGATGGGCGGCATGACGGACGCCCTGATAGATCTCGCGGTACTCGCGGAGCGCGGTGATGATGGCTACGGGGCGCGGCTGGACGCGATTGGTGAGCGCTATTCCGCAACCGCCAGGTCGCTGCTTGCTGGCGCGGGTCGCGTTACGATCCTCGACGCCTGGGCACGTGATGCGAGTGATATTCGCGATGTGCTGAGGGCTCTGGCGCTGGTTCGATCGGCTCCGCAACGTAGTCGTGATGTGGTCTCAGGTTACGGTGAGATCTGGTCGGCCCGGCTGCTTGCGGCCTTCCTGGAGGAGCTTGCACCGGAGCGGGGCGGGACCTGGATCGACGCGCGGGAAGTGTTGCTGGTGCGCCCGACCGAGCTCGGCCCAACTGTCCTTTGGGATGCGTCGCGCGAAAACTTCGCTCATGCGCTGGCCGAGGACTTTACCGGCATAGCCGTAATCACGGGCTACATTGCCAGCGACGACCAGGGGCTACAGACGACGCTCGGCCGCAACGGC
>DDIS01000052.1:17535-32746 GCA_002338615.1 Proteobacteria bacterium UBA1844
CAACGGCAGCGACTACTCGGCTGCCATATTTGCAGCACTATGCGGTGCGCGGGAACTCAGCATCTGGACCGACGTCGACGGCATTATGAGTGCCGACCCGAATCGCGTTCCGGAGGCGCGTGTGATCGAGTGTATGACCTACAGCGAAGCGATGGAGCTGGCTTATTTCGGAGCCAAAGTCATCCATCCGCAAACACTGGGACCGGTCATTGCGAACAATATTCCGCTGATCATCCGGAATAGTCACAATCCGGCACACCCGGGCAGCCGGATCGCCAAAGACATGTCCTCGACGGACAATATCAAGGGGATTACGGCCATTGGTGGGCTCGCACTCGTCAATATCGAGGGCGCAGGGATGATTGGCGTGCCGGGTACCGCAGAACGGCTGTTCGAATCGCTGCGCAGCGCCGGGGTATCAGTGACGTTGATATCGCAGGCGAGCTCCGAACATTCGATCTGTATCGCCGTACCGGATGAATTCGCCGTGCGCGCCAAGGACGTGGTTGCCGCAGCCTTCGCCGTCGAACTCGAGAGCGGCCAGATCCACAACGTCGAGATCACACCGGCGCAAAGCATTGTTGCCGTGGTTGGCGATGGCATGGCCGGCACGCCAGGTGTTGCCGCACGTTTTTTCGGTACGCTCGGTCGCGCCGGCATAAACATTCGTGCCATTGCGCAAGGCTCGTCGGAAAGAAATATTTCGGCCGTGATTGATTCGGACGAGGCAACCCGTGCACTACGCGCCGCGCACTCAGGTTTTTACCTCTCTGCCAAAACATTGTCGATCGGGCTGATTGGTCCCGGGACGGTCGGGCGAACCCTGTTGCAGCAACTGCACAAACAGGCGGCGAGGCTCGAATCGGATTTCAATATTGACCTCAGGGTGCGCGCCATTGCGCGCTCCGGTTCGATGTTGCTGGGAGAGCGGCGCATCTCACTGGAGCACTGGGCGGACGACTTCGCGGCCAACAAGGTGCCGCTCGACCTCGCTGAATTCGAACGGCATATCAATCCGGATCACCTGCCACACCCGGTTATCATCGATTGCACAGCCAGCAGCGAGATTGCATCGCATTACGCGGGTTGGTTATCACGTGGCATCAGTATTATCACGCCCAACAAGAAGGCATTCAGTGGCCGATTTGCGGATTACAAGGAATTGAAGGAGCAGGCACGGAAGGGTAGCGCCTACTATTTTTATGAACCAACCGTGGGCGCGGCACTACCGATCATCAGCACATTGCGCGACCTGATCCTTACGGGCGATGAAGTACGCTCTATCCAGGGTATTTTCTCAGGCACGCTCGCGTACTTGTTTAACGTGTACGATGGCACGACGCCGTTCTCGGAAATAGTGCGCAATGCTAAAGACAGCGGTTACACGGAGCCGGATCCGCGTGATGACCTGTCTGGCATGGACGTGGCGCGCAAGCTCACGATTCTTGCACGGGAACTCGGCCAGTCGATCGAGATTGGCGACTTTCCGGTGCAGAACCTGATTCCCGAAGCGCTGCGTGATGCCAGTATCGATGTGTTTCTCGCGCGCCTGTCGGACTACGATGACGACATGAAAAAACTGTATGAAGATGCGCGTGCGAACGGCAGTACCTTGCGTTACATCGCACGCCTGGGTGCGGATGGTAAAGCCAGCGTCGGGCTGGACGCCATCAGTGCCGGGCATGCCTTCAGCAACATCAACCTGACCGATAACATCGTGCAATTCGAAACCGCGCGTTATTCCTCGAATCCACTGGTTGTCCAAGGCCCCGGCGCTGGCCCTGAAGTAACGGCCGGCGGCGTGTTCGCGGACCTGCTGCGGCTTTCCAGCTACCTGAGCAGTGGCCATTGACGTGACGGACTCGACGATCGCTTTTGCGCCTGCGTCCATTGGCAACGTTGCTGTCGGATTTGACATGCTGGGCCTTGCGCTGGAGGGCGTGGGCGACAGGGTTGGAGCGGAGCGTCGCAGCGAGTATGGCATCAGCATCAGTGCCGTTTATGGACTGGATGGGCTGGAACATCCGTACTTGCCGGCCGAGCCTGGCAAAAATACGGCGTCGATTGCGGCCGAAGCGCTGTGGCAAGAGCATGGCGACGACGGTGGTGCTGCGTTGACAATATTTAAAGGCGTGCCGTTGCAGTCGGGTATGGGCAGTTCGGCGGCGTCTGCCGTTGCGGCCGTTGTCGCTGTTAACGCATTGCTGTTAAAGCCGCTCCCTGTACAAGATCTGCTGCACTTCGCCATGGCGGGCGAACAGTACGCGAGTGGCGGGTTGCACGCAGACAACGTAGCGCCAAGCCTGTTTGGCGGCCTGGTATTTTGTCCATCGGTCCTGTTGCCCGAGACCGTCTGCTTGCCAGTACCCACCGGCATCAGTGCTGTGCTGGTACATCCGGAGCTGCAGATCAATACGGCACACGCGCGCAAGGGATTGAGTGCAACCTACAGCATGCAGCAATGGCTTGAGCAGCAAGCCTATCTTGGAGGCTTTATTGCAGCCTGTGCCAGCAACGATCACGACTTGCTCGCGAAATCCCTGAAAGACGTAATTATTGAACCACAGCGCGCTGCCTCGGTTGCCTGTTTTCCTGCTGTTCGCGACGCAGCGATGGACAACGGCGCGCTTGGGTGCAGTCTCTCCGGGAGCGGTCCCAGCATTTTTGCACTGGTTCAGAGCCAGCGTGCCGAAGCTCTTTCGGCACAGATGGCCGAGGCGTGCCGGAACATGGGCATTGAGTGCCAGTCCTGGATCAGTTCCATGTCCGCACCCGGTGCGTACCTCGAGAGTTCAGCGTGAACTATTTCAGTACGCGTGGTGCTGGCCCGGTCTCTCTTCACGACGCTTTACGCCAGGGCATCGCGGACGATGGCGGATTATACCTGCCAGAGTATTGGCCGAACTTTTCGCTGGACGATTTTGTCCCAGGTGCGTCCATACAGACAGTTGCAGAAACCTTGCTCCGGCCATTTTTTGCAGGTTCCCCTCTTGCACCGGAACTTGGCGCCATACTCGATGAGACCTTTCGATTCCCGATTCCGGAACAGGCGTTACCGGGTGCGAATGCCTCGATGCTGGAACTTTTTCACGGTCCGACCGCTGCGTTCAAAGATGTAGGCGCAGGCTTTCTCGCAGCCTGTCTCTCGCGGCTCGAAGGAGATGCTGACAGTCCGCTGTGCATACTGGTGGCGACCTCGGGCGACACGGGTGGTGCAGTCGCTGCAGCGTTCGACCAAAAGCCGGGTATGCGAGTCGTGGTGCTGTTTCCCGCGGGACGGGTGTCGGAGCGACAGGAAAAACAACTCTGCTGCTGGGGCGACAATGTGCTGTCGCTAAAAGTGCGTGGCAGCTTTGATGACTGCCAGGCACTGGTCAAAGCCGCACTCGCGGATGATGATTTGCAGCAACGCTATCGCTTCAGTTCTGCCAACAGTATCAATATTGGCAGGCTGTTACCGCAGGCAACCTATTACGCCGCAGCCAGCTTGAGTCATTTTCGCGCAAGAGGTACCTGTCCCGGCTTTGTCATTCCGACCGGCAACCTGGGCAACGCGCTTGCTTGTGTCCTGGTACGGAAAATGGGTCTGCCCGTCGGGCCCATCATGCTTGCGACCAATGCCAACCGGAGCATTCCGGATTACTTCGCATCACTTGAATGGCAACCGAGGCCAAGTATTGCAACGCTCGCGTCGGCGATGGATGTCGGTGATCCGAGTAATATGGAGCGATTGCGCCATGTACTTGGTGATGCCGAAGTTCTGCGTGAAGAATTGGCGGTCGTGTCAGTCAGCGATGTCGATATTCGCAAGGAGATCAAAAGGAGCTATTCCGAATTCGGGCTGTCGGTTTGTCCGCATACGGCAACTGCGCTCCATGCCTGGCGTACAATGGATGCCCGCACGCGCGAAAGTGCGCACTGGATACTGGTGGCTACCGCTCACGCGGCGAAGTTTGAAACAATCGTTGAACCGATTACTGGTAGCACGATACCCTTACCGGCGGAGCTTGCTGACATTCTGTCGCGGCCGAGCTCAAGTATACTGATTGAACCGACGCGCGATGCTTTTGCGAACGCGCTAGGGAGAAATTTTTGACCACGGTAAAGAATGTGCTCGAAGAAGTGATTGCTTTGCCGTACCTGCCGTGGATTGCGGGCGTGCTGCTGTTGTTGCTGCTGTGGCTGGCCTACCGTGTCTTTGGGCGGCGTAAGTCAAAGCTGTCGCAGATTCTTGATACCATCAGTTTTGACCGGGTGCGTGATCTCGTTCTCCCGAATGGAGATGATGGCGAAATTCTGATCGACCGCCTGCTGCTCACATCGCAGGGCTTGCTGATCCTTGAAATCAAGGAAGTGCAGGGAACCGTATTCGGCAGCAACAAGATGCAGGACTGGACGGTCATTGCGAGCCCACGCCGCTATACGTTCCCGAATCCTCAACCGGGCCTGTACGATCGCCTGGCGGCAGTGCGCGAAGTTGTTCGACAAATTCCGGTCGAAGGCCGAATACTGTTTCTCGACGGCGCCGAGTTTCCAAAAGGTGTGCCTGACCTCGTGGTCACGCTCGATGAGCTGGCGCGCGATTTTGGCGAGCAAAACAGCAAATCGGCGCAAGCCAAGATAGACGCCTTCATGCCACACTGGCAAGCTGTGAAGAAGGGCATGTTAACGGCATCGTCCGAATAACGCCGGCATCCGGGATTCGTTGTTCGTGGGAGCGGCATCCTGCCGCGATGCGGTGCCGGGCGATCGCGCCGGGACGGCGCTCCTACAGTTCGGGATTCGTTGTTCGTGGGAGCGGCATCCTGCCGCGATGCGGTGCCGGGTGATCGCGCCGGGACGGCGCTCCTACGGTTCAGGGCAGATCAAAAAAACGAATTGCATTTTCCCTTGTGAAATTTGCGACATCCGCGATGCTCTGACCTCGGGCTTCGGCCAGTACCTTCAGAACTTCCGGCAAGAATGCCGGCTCGTTGCGCCGTGATTTCGGTTTCGGTCGTAGTGTCCGCGGCAGCAGGTAGGGTGCGTCGGTCTCGATCATCAACCGGTCGTCAGGTATGGAGGCGACAAGCTCGTACAGGTCCTTGCCGCGTCGTTCATCGCAAATCCAGCCGGTTATGCCAAGGTAGAGGCCCATCGATAAATAGTCGTTGAGGGCTGTGGCATCGCCTGTAAAGCAATGCGCGACGGCGCGCGAAACTTTCCCCAACTGCGGCTCGAGTAAATCAATAAAGTCCTCATGCGCATCGCGCTGGTGCAGGAACAGCGGCAGACCAGTGTCAATGGCAATGTTGAGTTGTGCGCTGAGTGTCGAGCGTTGTGCCGCCCTGGGTGAAAAATTCCGAAAATAATCCAGGCCGCATTCGCCAATTGCCACGCACTGCGGGCGCTGCGCAAGAACGCGAATTTGCTGGTCGCAACGTTCGTCGTAGTCGCTTGCGTGATGCGGATGCATGCCAGCGGTCGCGAACAGGCGACCCGGGTGCGCCACAGCCAGATCAAGCGCTGCCGCATTGCTGTCGTAGCTGCTGCCCGTGATGATAATACGCGAAACGTCGGCCGCAGCGGCCCGGTCGAGAACCTCATTCCGGTCTTCATCAAAGCTGTCGTGGGCGAGGTTCGCACCGATGTCGATCAGGTCCATCAAGTCACCATTTTGCTTCTGCCGCGTTGCCCACTGGTCCCGCTATTTTGGCGTCCAGCGAAAAAGTGTCGCGCCGAGCCCGAGAAAAACAACGCTCATTGCGGTCAATGCGAGGACATGCGGCAGCACGTCTGCCAGTACGGCACCATCCAGCATCACGGCTCTCGAGGCATCCAGGATATGAGTCAGCGGAAAAATCTGCGCAAGGGCGCGCATCGTATCACCGGCCCCTTCCAGGGAGAACCACACGCCAGAGAGCAACATCATTGGCCAGTTGATCAGGTTCAATAATCCGCCGGCCAGTTCTTCGCTCGTAACTCGCGCCGACACGAGCAGTCCGAGCGAGATCAGCGAGATCGCACCGAGCGTCGCGATCAGGAATAGTGTGAGATAGCTGCCCTCCATGCGGGTATCGAGCAGCCAGTGCGTGCCAAGGTAGACAAACACGGTGATCGCCATGATCAGTACGAGCCGGGACGACACTTGCGCAATGATAAACTCGAGCGGCTGCAACGGCGTCGCGCGCAAACGCTTCAGAAAACCATTCTTGCGGTAACGCACTACGACGTAGCCAACGCCAAACAGGCTGCTGAACATCATGTTCATACCAAGAATCCCGGGGAGAACCCATTCAGCATAGCGAATGGCCTTGCCGGATATCTGTTCTTTCCGGAGCCCTTCCTGCGCCGGGCCGTCCGCTTGCAACAGCAGGCGCTCCGCAAAATAGCCCTTTGGTGATTCGGGATTGACCCAGTAGCTGGCCGGGGCGTCGAAGCGCACCAGCAGGTCGAGCTGGTGATGCTCAATTTTGCGGAACGCCGCGCGTTCGTCGTGAACGACAACAAAATCAATAAAACGGGTCTTGAGGAATGGGTGTTGATCCCGATCAATCTGCTCACCTTGTTGCAATATTCCGATCGTAAATTCGTCCTTTCCATCACCACCGAATGCGAAGGACAGGCCAAGAACAAGTGCAACGGGCAACACTATGTTCCATGCCAGCGTGCCGCGATCGCGTATGAATTCGCGATTGCGGGCCAGAAATATGGCATAGATTCTCGTCAGCATGTTCAGGACCTCAGGGTATGGCCGGTAAGGTCGAGAAACAGGTCTTCGAGGTTTGGCTGGCGAATCTTGATGCGATTCAGGTTGATGACCTTAGGTGCGAGAGCCGCCAGCGAGGTCGAGACGTCAGTCGACACGATCTCGACGATGCCAAGCTTGTCGAGGATGCGATGATCCATAGCGCCAAGGTCGCCGGTTATATCTTCGACCGGCAGTTCGATAATGAGCCCGGGATAGCGCTCGCGCAGCAGGTTATCGGGTGTTCCCTGCGTCACTATATTGCCGCTGTCCATAATTGCGATCTCGTCGCAGAGCACCTGGGCCTCGTCCATGTAGTGCGTTGTCAGAATTACCGTCGTGCCGTCGGCTTTGATTCTCTTGACCAGGTCCCAGAAATTCCGCCGTGCCTGCGGGTCCAGCCCGGTCGTGGGTTCGTCCAGAAAAACAAGCCGCGGCCGGTTTACCAGTGCAACCGCCAGGAATAAACGCTGTCGCTGACCGCCCGAGAGCTTGCGATTGTCGCGATCCAGCAACTCGCCGAGGGAGCAGGCTGCAATGACGTCGTCGAGATTCGCACGGCGCCCGTACAGCTGCCGGAACATTTCGAGCGTCTCCCTGACAGTGATGTAATCCTGCAGGGCCGTCGCCTGGAACTGGATACCCACCTCTTCGCGAAAGCGCTGGCCGGCCGGCTTGCCCATATACCAGACTTCGCCGGACGTAGGCGGGGTGACGCCTTCGATGATCTCGACGGTTGTTGTCTTGCCAGCACCATTCGGCCCGAGCAGACCGAAGCAGATACCTTCGGTGACGCTGAAGCTCACGCCATCCACGGCCCGGACACCTGGGTACTGCTTGACGAGTTGACGGGCTTCCAGGGCGATGGACATGGATGGCTGCGCGGCGAGGAGGGCGTAAGAGTAACCAATGACCTGGTTTGCGGCCACCGCTATCTGAAAAATGCAACCAACAGCCCGGCCGCGGTATCTAATCCCTGATACCAACCCGTATTAATTACAGACTGGGGCCAAGAATCATGTACCGAATTTCAGCAAAAACTGTAATAGTCGCTGCCGTCCTGGGGAGCCTGCTGGCGCTGCCAGCATTCGCAAGCGTCAACAAGAGTGTCAAAATCGACGCCGGCGCGACCAGTGATGGTGCCTCATCCGTGAATGGCAGCGTGACGGTCGGAGACAACGCAAGCGTAAGCGGTAAGCTCAGCACGGTGAACGGAACGATCAGAATCGGCGACGGCGCCATCGTCGAAGACGTCCGTACGGTGAATGGCAGCATCAAGCTGGGCCGCCAGGTCAGGACTGCGGACCTCGAGACAGTCAACGGCGCGATACGCCTCGACAACGAGACCATCGTCAACGGCAATGTCACGGCCGTGAATGGCTCGGTTTCATTGGCAACGGGCAGCATGGTTGAGCGTGATGTGGAAAATGTTAACGGCGATATCGAACTCGATGCGAGCGAAGTTGGTGGCAACGTAACCACCGTCAGCGGCGACGTAGAACTCTCGAATCAAGCCACGATCCAGGGGAACCTGCATGTCGAGAAGCCAAACTCAAGCGGCTGGTTCAAAAAGGACAGCCGCCCGCCAACAATAATCATTGGGCCGGGCAGCCGGGTCGAAGGCGTTATCCGACTCGAGCGCGAAGTGAAACTTTATATCAGCGACTCGGCAAGCGTTGGCGGTGTCGAAGGCGTCATGACGATGGACGATGCGGTCAGATTCAGCGGCAATCATCCGTAAAAGTTCGTATCATTGCGCCTGTGCCAGGTACAGCCAACCAACTTCAGTTATTTCCATCCAACGACGAGCCCGATGCAATATCGGGCTTTACCGTGCGCGAGAGCGGCCGCGCGAAACGCATGTCAATCAAAGTCTATCCACGTGGCAAGGTAGAGGTTGTTGTGCCGCGTCGTACCAGCGCGCGCAGCGTACAGGCATTTATCGCAGAACATCAGGACTGGATTCGAAATACCCGGTCTGCTTTCGCCAAGGAACACGTGCCGGAGCCATTTCAATTGCCGACGCGAATTGCGCTGCCTGCCGTTGGCCGCATCATCGGCGTCAGCTACCGGCCATCCGGGTCGGCGCATAGCGTTCGCTACCGGCAAAAGGGTGACATCCTGTTCCTGTCTGGCAAAGTGTCGGATGCGCGTCTCTGCGTGGCCGCACTCAAGCGCTGGCTTGCGGGTGTCGCGCGTGAACATATTGCGCCGCAGCTCCATTCACTCGCACAGATCAGCGGCAATTCATATCGGCGCCTGCGGGTCGCAGGTCAAAAAACCTGCTGGGGCAGTCATTCGTCGACCGGCACGATAAGTGTCAACTACTGTTTATTGTTTCTGCAGCCAGCACTGCTGCGCTACCTGCTGATACATGAACTGTGCCACGCACGGCACATGAATCATTCACGCAAATTCTGGAGCGAGGTAAAACGCTACGAACCGGGCTACAGGACACTTGACCGGACCCTGTCCGGTGCCTGGAAGGACATCCCTGCGTGGGTGGGGATTTATTGAGCCTGACCGTCCAGTTGCTCCTGGATCGAATCTCGTAAGCGCCTGGCATTCGCCATTTGGCTGCGGCCGATAATCATTGCAACTTGCATGGTCGACATCCAATACCTGAGTTCCGCCATGAGTGATTCATTGCTGCCGATTGCCCGAACAACGTCCGCCAGCTTGTCCGTGTCGTCGGGTGCATCACAGTCCAGCATGGTCTGAATGCCTAATTCATCAGACCTAAAACACCGCTCCCAGATATACGTCTGAATGTTGATCGGAATAACACCGCGCACGTGTTCCCGATAGATCGGCCGTTCTGTCAGTGCCGGATTACCTGCGTTTGTGTAGTAATAAGCGAGCGCATTGCGAAGTTTCAGGTAATGGATCAATCCCAGTTCCCCGCTGCTTTTCAGCTCGTCGTAGGTCGCCCGGGTCGTATAATACGCAGCGACCTGGCTCGCCTGAAAATAAGCAAGCAACAGCTCCCAGGGATCGTAGCTGCTCTCGTTTTGGTCGTTCGCGTAGTCAAGTCCGATAGCCCCGTATTTTGATACCGCACTCCAAAAGGCCAAATGGTCCTGGTAGCCCAGGATATCGGCGTCTATGTCGGATTGAATCCGCTCGAGATAGGCGCGAGCGCGAGTGCTATCGATGCGTGCGTCATTCCAGTTTGAAACCTGGATGCCAATGAAGACGCCGAAAACGACGATCAGAAATTCGATCCAGACCACGAACCAGTTCTGGTGCCGGATGTTTTCTACGAGATTGCGGATCAGCAAAAGGTGCCTCACTTGCTTCGAGCAGACGAGCTAGCCCTGATTGAGCAATTCCCGCAGATTGATGACTGCGGCATTCGCCCGGGCGAGGTAGTTGGCCATCACCAGTGAATGGTTGGCAAACAATCCGTAGCCGCTACCGTTCAAAATAACCGGCGAGCGAATTGGCGTCAGACTTGCTTCGAGTTCACGGATGATCTGGCGCACACTGGCTTCCGCATTCTTGTCTTTCAGGACGCTCTCGAAATCAAATTGCGCCGCGCGCAAGAAATGCGTCAGTGCCCATGCTGTGCCTCGTGCCTCGAAAAATATGTCATCTATCTTGTACCACGGGGTACGCGCGGAAAGATTGTCCGGTTGGCTCTTTGCGGCGGTGGCGGCCCGTTCACCTGCGAGACCCTCGTTGATGCGGCTCTTGGCCACGCTGTCGCCGAGCCGGCCGGTGAGGCTGCCAAGGCGCTTTTCTACCAGGGTGAGCCATTCGCTCAAATTATCAGCACGTGCGTAAAACTGTGCTTCCGGGGGCTTGTCACTCTTGCCTGTCAGGCGGTCGCGATAACTGGTGACGGCGTCAATGCTTTGTTCGAAGCGACGCTCGGATGGCGGGAATAGCCATGAATTGCTTTCCGAGAAAAATTTCTCGGTCGCGTAGTCGAGGTCCGGGTCTTCCTTCGATTGCGACTGGCTGCGACTGTAATCGTCGCGCATGGCGCGAGACAGGTCCATAACCTGGTTCAGGACACCTTTTTCCCAGTTAGGGATATTATCGAGCAGGACACCAGGCGGCATGCGGTCATTGGAGAGGTAGCCGCCAGGCTTGTCGAGCAAGGTTGATGCAACGCGCACCAGGGTATCCGCGGTTGAATAGCCAACCACGGTCTGTCCGTTCTCGACGAATTCATTGACCCAGAAAACTTTTGGCGTTCGCGACCAGTAGATTGACAGTATGGTCAGCAACACGAACAGCACGAGCAGTACCAGCAATACAATTTTCGCCGTCGTATTCAAACGAAATCGGTGCAGCATGCCGCGTGCGCTCGTGTTTCCGGTCATGATCAGGCCGCGAGTTGTCGCAAGACGTAGTGCAGGATGCCGCCGTGCTCGAAGTAGTCGCGTTCTTTCGGCGTGTCAATCCGGATTTGTGCCTGGAAGGTTTTTGGCGCGCCCGTCGTTGGTGTAGCCGTAACAGTGACCGAATCCGATCCGGCCTTGCTGTAGCCTGCGATGTCATAAGTCTCTGTGCCATCAAGGCCAAGCGATTCCGCACTCTCCCCATCCATGAATTGCAACGGCAAAACGCCCATGCCGATCAGGTTCGAGCGATGTATGCGCTCATAGCTTTGCGCAATGACGGCTTTCACGCCCAGCAACAGCGTGCCTTTGGCAGCCCAGTCCCGCGAAGACCCGGTGCCGTACTCGCTGCCGGCTATAACGATCAGGGGCGTGCCGTCTGCGAGATATTGCGCGGACGCATCGAAGATCGACATCTGCTCGCCGCTCGGCTGATGCCGCGTCCAGCCTCCCTCCGTGCCAGGTGCCAGTAAATTGCGCAAGCGAATATTGGCGAAGGTGCCGCGCATCATGACTTCGTGATTGCCCCGGCGCGAACCATAGGAGTTGAAATCTGCGGGTTTCACGCCCTGTTCTTCGAGATAGCGGGCGGCCGGGCCGTCCTTGGCGATACTGCCTGCAGGTGAGATATGGTCGGTGGTCACCGAGTTCCCAAGCAGCGCGAGTACGCGCGCCCCGCTGATCTCGGCAATGGGAGCGGGCTTCAGGGTCATTCCTTCGAAGTAGGGCGGGTTCTTAACGTAGGTCGAAGTGTCGTCCCAGGTGTAGATTTCCCCTTCCGGCGAGTCAATGCCTTTCCAGTTGGCATCCCCTTCGAACACGCTGCCATAGCTCGAGGCGAACATGCCTGAATTGATGTTCTTTGCGACCACGTCCTGGATTTCTTTTGGATCCGGCCAGATGTCCTTGAGGTAGACCGGCTTGCCGTCTTTGTCTTCGCCGAGGGCATCCTTAACGAGGTTTACATCCATATTGCCGGCCAGCGCGTAGGCAACGACCAGGGGCGGTGACGCCAGGAAATTCATACGCACCAGCGGATGGATGCGACCTTCGAAATTGCGATTGCCTGACAACACGCTGGTCCCTACGGTATCCGCGCGCTGCACCGCATCTGCAATGTCCGGCAACAGTGGCCCGGAGTTGCCGATGCAGGTCGTGCAGCCATAGCCGACCGTGTAAAAACCGACCGCCTCGAGGTCATCGAGTAACTCTGCCTTTGCGAGGTAGTCGGTCACGACGCGCGAACCGGGCGCCAGGCTCGTCTTGACCCACGGCTTCGCGGTCAATCCTTTCCTGTGAGCATTGCGCGCCAACAGTCCGGCGGCAACCATGACGAACGGATTCGAGGTATTGGTGCAACTTGTTATAGCAGCGATAAGCACGGCGCCATCGCGAATTGCAACCTCCTTGCCATCAATCTTGACGTTTCTGCGGCCGGTTTCCTTGCGTCCGGCAACAGCTGCGTCGAGGTGCTTTTGGAAAACCGTGTCCGCTTCTTTTAGCAAAATTCGATCCTGTGGTCGTTTCGGACCCGCGATGCACGGCTCCACATCACCAAGGTCGAGAGCCAGGGTGTCGCTGTACAAGGCATCCGGCTGGCCATCTTTCCGCCACAGGCCTTGCTCGCGTGCGTAAGCCTCAATCAGTTCAATGTGGCCTGCGTCGCGACCCGACAGCTCAAGGTAGCGGGTCGTTTCCCGGTCGATCGGGAAGATCGCACACGTCGAACCAAATTCAGGCGACATGTTGCCGATGGTCGCCCGATCCGCAAGTGGCAAAGCGCTCAGACCGTCACCGAAAAACTCGACAAATTTACCCACCACACCTTTGTTGCGCAGCATTTCTGTAACGGTCAGGACGAGGTCCGTGGCGGTTGCGCCGGCGTTGAGCTTGCCGGTCAGTTTGAAGCCTACGACTTCCGGGATCAGCATCGTTATCGGCTGGCCGAGCATGGCGGCTTCCGCCTCGATGCCACCCACGCCCCAGCCAAGAACGCCGAGTCCGTTAATCATTGTGGTGTGTGAATCAGTGCCGACCACCGTGTCCGGGTATGCAGAGCGAACACCATCCTTGTCATTATCGAATACGACACGGCTCAGGTACTCAAGATTCACCTGGTGCACGATGCCCGTATTCGGCGGCACCACGCGAAAGTTCTGGAAGGCAGACTGGCCCCAGCGCAGGAAGGAATAACGTTCCTTGTTGCGCTGGAATTCAATTTTATTATTGAGGTTGAGCGAATTTACGCTGCCGTAATTGTCTACTTGCACGGAGTGGTCGATCACGAGCTCTGCAGGGGACAACGGGTTGATCTTGTCTGCGGAGCCGCCGAGATTGACGACCGCATCGCGCATGGCTGCGAGGTCTACGACGGCCGGGACCCCTGTAAAGTCCTGCAAGATGACACGGCCTGGCGTAAAGGAAATTTCGGTGTTCGGCGCAGCCTTGGGGTCCCACTTTGCCAGTGCCAGGATATCGTCACGAGTGACGTCGCGGCCGTCTTCGTGCCGCAGGAGATTTTCCAGCAAAATCTTTAGTGAGTAGGGCAGTCGGGCTACATGGCCTTCCTGAACGGCATCGAGGCGAAATATCTCGAGTTCGTTGCCGCCTACGGCCAGGGTACTGCGCGCGCCGAAGCTATCCTTCATCGTATTTTTCTCCGGAATGAGATATTTGATCAGGCGACTGGCGTGTAGCCCGGACTATTCACAAATGGACCGGGCTAGTCCGTGCCTTTTGGGGCGCGCATTATAACGAATCGGGCAATTTTTCGCTCAGGATTCTGCCGCCGATCGGGTCTCGCTGTCAGTCACGGTGCTTGCGCGCAGCCATGACACATCAATACTGGCACCGCCGAGGCATCGGTCACCGTCGTAGAAAACGACGTACTGGCCAGGCGCAACAGCCCGCTGCAGGGACGCAAATCGAACCTCAAGCTCACGGTTGCCCTGAACCTGTATTTCGCAGGCCTGGTCCGCCTGCCGATAGCGAATCTTCGCATGCAGTGCGCGGCCTGCCTGCAGCCCGGCCGGTGGTGGCCCGATCCAGTTCACGTCGCTCGCCAGTAAGGTATCGCTCAACAAACGCAGCGAGTCGCCCTGGTCGATGATCAATGTGTTCGAGCGCAGCTCCTTGTCGACCACGTACCATGGCTTTTCCGGTGCCGCGGCGAGACCACCGATGCCGAGGCCTTTGCGTTGCCCGAGTGTGTAATACATCAGTCCGGAATGCTGCCCGACCAGTTCGCCCTGCACAGTCCGGATCGGTCCTGGCTGGGCGGGCAGGAAATTGGCCAGAAACTCGCGAAACGGTCTCTCGCCAATGAAGCAAATTCCCGTGCTGTCTTTCTTGTCGTGCACAGCCAGCCCATAGTCCCTGGCGATGTCACGCACCTCGCTTTTTTCCAGATCCCCGATTGGAAATATGCTTTCCCCGATTGCCTCGGCGGTAACGGCGTGCAGAAAGTAACTCTGGTCTTTCTCACTGTCCTTGCCTTTCAGCAGCGCGGGCCTTTCGTCTAAGAGCGCAGTTCGCGCATAGTGTCCGGTCGCAATTGCATCGCCACCCAGGCGCCTGGCGTACCGCCGGAATTCGCCAAACTTGATCTCGCGATTGCACAGCACATCGGGATTCGGGGTACGGCCGGCCTGATACTCGCTGAGAAAAAAGGCGAACACGCGCTCGCGGTACTGCTTTGTGAAATTCACGTGATGCAGGGGGATGTCGAGCGCGCTACATACGCGGCGGGCGTCCTGTAAGTCTTCCGCGGCCGTGCAGTAGCCGTCCTGGTCATCCCAGTTCGTCATGTGCAGCGCTTCGACCCTGGCCCCGGCCTCGCGCAGTAACACGGCCGCAACAGCGGAATCGACACCACCGGAAATTCCGAGGATGACCTTGCAGCCTGCAATATTGTCGAGTGAATTTACCATCAGACGTGAATTCTAGCAGCGTGTTGAAAAATGATCTGCCAGTCCGTCGCTTGACCAACAGTTTTGTGCGCAATCACCACGTCGGTTCATGAAAAATCGGGGCGAGGTCGTAGGAGCGGCATCCTGCCGCGAAGGGATTCTGGCGCCTGCTCAGGCCCGGGTCGCGGCAGGATGCCGCTCCTACGGTCCAGTGTAATGGTTGATCG
>DDIS01000052.1:32893-48656 GCA_002338615.1 Proteobacteria bacterium UBA1844
GTAATGGTTGATCGCGGTCCGGTGGTGTAATGGTCGATCGTGGTCCGGCGCAATGACCGCCGGGAGTTGCGCTCAGATGCCGAGTTGGCGGAATTCCGTTTCGACTTCGCTGGCCAGCCAGATCTCGTCAAACATCTTGCCATACAGTCGCGCGACCGCGGGCTCGAACGTATCCACAATGCCTTCCCAGCGATTTGCCTGCAGTCGGTAGACGAGGGCACTTTCGTCCGCAATACAAAACGCCTCGGCATGCGTTCGCAAGTCTTCGCGAACATGACGAAATTCTATGTAGGTATTCAGGCGGCGTCCAAGATGTACCAGGTTGTTGCCATTCTTTATCGCTCGGGTCGGATCTGCGATCAGCACACGAACGCGCGCATAAGCCTGTGATAATACGAGGTGCTTGATGAGTTCCAGAAAATCAGGGTCATCGTAAATGCCGGGCTCGAGATCATGCGTGAAAATAGAAACCCGGCGCTTTGCTTCGCGGGCCACGGCAATCGCCGCAGCGCGCATCTCATCGCGACTCGAAATTACCCAGCGTTTGTTGTCTTGCAAAGACTCGGTCATATAAATTATTCGCTCTAGCCACGAGTTACTGATGGTCGAAAAGAGCTGTGCAATACCAATCTCCAGACTGACATATTACCGGCCACGCGCAGCCGACCGGTGCCAACTGTGTCACGTTTTGCCCGCTCTTGCAGTGTATGAGAACCGTTCGCATCCTTAGCTGCGGCGGGAGTTGCAGAAGGTTTTACGCGTAACGGAATCCGCTGCCGGCGTTTGACATAAAGTTGCAGATCCACGACCTGCCGCGGACCCGGTTAATTCTCAAATATCGCGTGCGAGCTCTGCAGCAAGGCCCGTGTAAGTTTCGGGCCGCAGCTCCAGCAGGCGCTTACGCTCGTCCTCGGGAATTTCGAGCGCGCGGATAAACTCATGCAGCAAGTCTTTGCTTACGGGCTTGCCACGAGTCAGGGCCTTGAGCTTTTCATAGGGGTCCGGAATGCCGTGACGGCGCATTGCTGTTTGCACGGCCTCTGCGAGAACCTCCCAGGCAGCACTTACGTCAGCCTCTATGACGGTTTTGTTGAGCTGCAACTTATCCAGGCCTTGCACCAGGGATTCGAGCGCAATCAACGTGTAGCTCATGGCGACACCAAAATTTCGTTGCACGGTAGAATCCGTCAGATCACGTTGCCAGCGGGAGATTGGCAGCTTTTCCGCAAAATGGCTGAGTAGTGCGGTCGACATACCGAGATTGCCTTCGGCATTTTCAAAATCAATGGGATTAACCTTGTGCGGCATGGTTGAGGAGCCAACCTCGCCTTGCGCGACTTTCTGCGTGAAATAACCAAGCGATATATAGCCCCATATATCGCGGCTGAGATCGATCAGTATCGTATTGCAGCGAATCAGTGCGTGCATATATTCCGCGGTCCAGTCATGCGGTTCGATCTGGGTCGTGTGCGAGTTTTGCAGCAGGCCAAGAGAATCGATGAATCGTGCGCTGATTGCACGCCAGTCTGCGTCCGGGTAAGCGACCAGGTGAGCGTTGAAATTGCCGACAGCGCCATTGAATTTGCCGAAGATCTCTACGCCGGAGAATTGTTTCTCGGCGCGCAAAAGGCGTGCGAAAAAATTCGCGAATTCCTTGCCCACCGTGGTGGGGCTCGCGGTCTGGCCATGAGTTCGCGACAACATCGCGACCGCCGCGTGTTCTTTCGCGAGGGTGCCCAGCCGCGTACGTACTGCACGCAACCTGGGAACAAGGACGTCTTTGCGCGCCGCGCGCAGCATCAGGGCATAGGCCAGGTTGTTGATGTCTTCCGAGGTGCAGGCGAAATGCAGGAAATCCTTGAGTTCGGACGATTCGGGCCCATCACCCAGGCGCTCGCGAATGAAATACTCGATTGCCTTGACGTCATGCTTGGTCGTCGCCTCAATCGTTTTCACCCGTTCCGCATCGTCGATGGAGAAATTATCGACAATCCGATTCAACTGATCCTTGATGATCGAGCTGGGCGGCGCCAGTTCGGCTATGGCTGCTTCATCGGCAAGACATTGCAGCCAGCGAATCTCGATCAGTGTCCGGTAGCGGATCAGCCCAAATTCGCTGAAGATATCGCGCAGTGCGGCGACCTTGCCAGCATAGCGGCCGTCGGCCGGCGAAATAGCTCTCAGGCTGGAGACTTTCATGTGTGGAAAACCAGTGTAGACTTGCGCGCGCAAAGCGCGAATCATACACGATTGCGACGAATATAGAGACGAGGACAACGACGCAATGACAGACAGTAAGTATCGGAAGGAAAAGGACAGCATGGGCGAACTCGAGGTTCCGGCCGATGCGCTCTGGGGTGCTCAGACGCAGCGCGCCGTGGAGAACTTTCCCATCAGTGGCCTGACAATGCCGCGCCAGTTCATTGCTGCGCTGGGATTGGTTAAATGGGCGGCGGCGGGTGCGAATGCAGAGCTAGGCTTGCTGCAGAACTCGATCGCCATTGCGATCCAGCACGCCGCGCTCGCGGTTGCCGAGGGCAAGCACGACAAGGAATTCCCGATCGATGTTTTTCAAACGGGTTCGGGTACCAGCTCCAACATGAATGCGAATGAAGTCATCGCACATCTTGCTACCGCGGCATTGGGTAAGGATGTTCACCCCAATGATCATGTCAATATGTGTCAAAGCAGCAACGATGTCATACCGAGCTGCATCCATGTGAGCGCAGCACTAGCCATCGCAAACGTATTGTTACCGGCCCTGCAACATCTTTCGGCCACGCTGGAGGACAAGGCGGAAGAATGTGGTGCTATTGTCAAAACCGGTCGTACCCACCTGATGGATGCGATGCCGGTGACGCTGGGACAGGAACTCCGCGGCTGGCGTGCACAAATCGATCTCGGGTCTGAGCGGCTGCAAGAGACCATGAAGCGGCTTACTGAAATCGCGCAGGGTGGTACTGCTGTCGGGACCGGCATCAATGCACACCCGAAATTCGGCAACAAAGTCGCCGTTTTGCTTGGCGAGCACACGGGGCTGGAATTTGCATCCGCGGCGTCCAAATTCGCCAGCATGGGTAGCCTGGATACGGTCGTCGAAGTGTCCGGACAGCTACGCGTGCTGGCTGTCAGTCTGAGCAAAATTGCGAATGACCTCCGATGGATGAATTCGGGTCCTCTGGCCGGCCTCGGCGAAATTGCATTGCCGGCGTTGCAACCGGGCTCGAGCATCATGCCGGGCAAAGTGAACCCGGTTATTCCTGAAGCGGTTGCAATGGTTGCTGCCCAGGTTGTTGGTAACGACGCCTGTATCGCCATGGCGGGTCAGTCAGGCAATTTCCAGCTGAACGTCATGCTGCCGGTCGTTGCCTACAACCTCCTGCAGAGCATCGAACTGCTCGCGAATGCGTCAATGAGCCTTGCTGACAAGGCGATTGCGGGGTTCACGGTCAATGCTGACAATATTAACAGCGCGCTTGATCGGAACCCGATCCTGGTGACAGCGCTGAATCCGGTAATCGGCTACGAAACCGGCGCAGCCGTGGCCAAGAAAGCGTACAAGGAAGGCCGTTCGGTGAAAGAAGTAGCCAGGGAAATGACTGACCTTACGGATGATGAACTGGATCGCCTGTTGGATCCGGCAGCCTTGACCGAAGGCGGCATCAAACACTAGGCGCCGAACAAGCAATGACCTCGATCAAGAAACCGACGATTGCGTTATTGCGCGATCGCCTCCAGCACACTCGCCCTGCGGCCAGTCCCACGGACGTGGTCCTGCCGCCAGGCAGTTCCCACTGGCCCACGGCAGTGCTCGAACACTTGACCGGCACTTTAAAGCCGGCGGGCGTATTGATCCCGGTGTTTGACCGTAAGTCCGGGTTGACAGTACTCCTGACGCAACGCTCGTCTGCCCTCCGGCTCCATGCCGGGCAAATCAGCTTCCCGGGCGGCAGTATGGAGGAGGGCGACGCGGATATAACCAGCACCGCGTTACGCGAGACCTATGAGGAGGTTGGCATTGAGCCCGACAAGGTATCTGTACTCGGGCACCTGACTGCGATGCCGACCGTCACCGGTTTTGCGGTAACGCCGGTCGTCGGACAGGTCGCCAGCAAGGCAATCGTTCATATCGACCGCTCGGAGGTCGAGTTTGCCTTCGAAGTGCCGTTGTCCTACTTGCTCGACAAGAGCAATGCGCGGGCGACGGAACGCGAGGTCAACGGCCAGATGATCCCGATCATGGAGTTTCAGTTCGAGCGTCACAGGATTTGGGGTGCCACGGCGCATATGCTGGTAAAACTCAGAGAACTTCTTGTATAAATAACAAGTTATGAGGCCTATCGATAAATTACTTGAAATCATGGCGACGCTTCGCAACCCGGAATCCGGATGCCCCTGGGACCTTCGACAGGACTTCGCATCGATCGCGCCCTACACCATCGAGGAAGCCTATGAAGTCAGCGATGCGATCGAACGCGGTGACATGGATAGCCTGCGCGGCGAACTGGGCGATTTGTTGTTCCAGGTGGTGTTTCACGCACGCATGGCCGAGGAGGCTGAGCTGTTCGACTTCGACGATGTGGCGACGGACATCAGTGAGAAAATGATTCGGCGACACCCGCACCTGTTTGGGGACGATGATGAACGCAAGGCCGGCAAAGTCGCTGGCAGCTGGGATGCGATCAAGGCAGCGGAACGTTCGCAGGACCCGGACCAAAGCGCCCTGGCGGGGATAGCGGAGGCAATTCCGGCGCTCATGCGTGCACGCAAGCTTGGGCTGAGAGCGAGTGGGGTTGGCTTCGACTGGCCCGACCGCGAGGGTGTCCGCAATAAAATTGTCGAAGAGATTGGCGAACTAGAAGAAGCTATTGGCAACCGTGACAGCGCCCATATCAGGGAAGAATTCGGCGATTTGCTCTTTTCAGTGGTGAATCTTGCGCGGCACCTGGAGGTGGATCCGGAAGACGCGCTGCTAAAGGCCAATCGCAAGTTCGAGCGACGATTCCGGGACATGGAGGCAGCCGTCGTGCGGTCCGGGCGCAGCCTGCAAAAGCTTTCCGAGGTGGACCTCGAGCACGAATGGCACGCAGCGAAAAAGCGCCTGAGCGCGGGCTAGCGCCGGCCAGCTGCCTGCGTGGTTTTGTTCAGCATGGATTCAGTGGTCAACGCCTAATCTTGCCTCCAGGCTGACAAAAGGGTCAGCGAATGCAGGGATGGGCAGATAAATGGCTGGTAAATACGTAATTAGTACAGCGCGTACGATCCTCACTCTGGCCGTGCTCGGTTTTTCGATACCGGTGATGGCCGACAATTCCGGGGCGCAGTACGACTATGCGAAGGTAATTAGCGTGGACCCCATTCGTCGTTTTGTGACGGTCAGAACGCCGGTTCGTGAATGCTGGCAGGAAGAGGAGCGCTACGTGGTCGAGCGAGCCGCTCCTGGAACAGCCGCCAGTACCTTTCTCGGCGCAATTATAGGTGGCGTGGTTGGAAACCAGTTTGGCAGTGGCAGCGGCAATAATGCCGCAACGGCTGCCGGCGCAATGATAGGCGCGGCCGTCGGTAACAGCACGGCGCAGCGCCGTTACGGTTATCAATCTGAGGAGTACAGCCGCCCGGTCGAGCGTTGCGAGACGCGTACGCGGGAGCACCGCGAGGAGCGAATCGACGGCTACCGGGTGGTGTACAAGTATCGCGGGCAAAAGTACGCGACCCGCATGCCCTACGACCCGGGCCGCGAACTGCGGGTGCGGGTCGATGTGCGTCCCGCGCCATAAGTGACAACCCGGACTGTGCGTTCCGACATTGCAATCGCCAAAGTCTCGTACGACACTTTGCGCGGCGCCACAGTCAGCAGCGCCGGCGGATCGGCCTCGTGCGCCGTCCGGGCTCAGGAGTCCCGGCATTTACAGAGCGATGACAATGATATGCAACAAGACTACAGGTTCATGAAAATCGGTCGAACCGGGCCGTTGCTGCTGTTGTGGTTGGCGGCATGTGCATGCTTGTCGACACATGCCGAGGCGGCATATCGAGCACCGCCACAAGAATCCGTTATCGTGTTCGAAGGCGACGCGCACGCGGAATTCGAGTTGACCCGCGATGATGGCATGACGCTCTCCGAGGCCGTGGATTCGGTGCGTCGCCGGGGCAACGTGGAGCGGATCATCAGCGCCGAAACCCGAGTCAGTGGTGGACGTGAAGTGCATGTGATCCGCTTCATGACCAGGGACGGCAAAGTAAAGACCGAGAAAATAGCGGGCCAGGCTCGCAATTAGTTCAGTGAGGTAGCGCCATGAGATTATTGATAATCGAAGACGACGCAACCCTGCGCGATGGCCTGGCGCAGCGCTTCAAAGCTGATGGATTTGCGGTGGACCTGGCCGCGGATGGGCGCGAAGGTCTGTATCGCGCCACCGAATACCCGGTTGACCTTGCGATCATCGATCTGGGTCTGCCACAGATTTCCGGCCTCGAAATTATTCAGAAAGCCCGGGCGGCGGGTAAGACGTTTCCGATCCTCGTGTTAACGGCCAGGGATCGCTGGCAGGACAAGGTGGACGGGCTCGGCGCGGGTGCCGACGACTACGTGGTCAAGCCATTTCATTTTGAGGAAGTCAGTGCACGGGTAAACGCCCTGCTCCGCAGGTCGGGCGGCTGGGCATCGTCGATTCTCGAAGCAGGGCCGATACAACTCGACCTTTCGCGCCAGGAAGTCAAGGTCAATGATGCAAGCACGGAGCTTACGAGCTTCGAGTACAAGATTATCGAATACCTGATGGTGCGAGCCGGCGACGTCATTTCAAAAAGCGAGTTGACCGATCGCCTTTACGATCAGGACTTCGAACGGGACAGCAATGTCATCGAAGTCTTCATCGGTCGATTGCGCAAAAAGCTGGACCCCAACAACGACATTAAACCCATCGAAACGTTACGTGGCCGCGGCTACAGATTTGCGCTGGAACGCAAGCAGTCCGCCTGATACCGGATATGTCGTCGTTAAGCGCACGCCTGTTGGTATCAGTCAGTGTGCTGCTACTTTTGTTTTTCGGCGCAACAATCCTGGTTCTCGACATGGCTTTCGTGTCCTCGGGAGAACGTGCGCGTGAAGAGATTCTCGATGGCTATCTCATGCAACTGTTGGCAGCGGCGGAACCGGATGATGACCACTCGCTGAGCTTGCCCAGGGATCTCGTTGAATCGAGGTTCAACGCAATTGGGTCCGGACTATATGCCGAGCTGCTGGACGAGGGCCAGCACGTTATCTGGCAGTCCCAATCGGCGCTGGGACTGGCACTTCCGGCTGGCAATGCGCCGCCCCGCGGGGAGCACCGTTTTGCGAGAGAATCCCTCGCGGACGGCACACCATTGCTTACGCTGAGTCTCGCGGTTGACTGGGAATTTGCAGACGATAGCCTGCAAGGATTCGTATTCAAAGTGCACGAGAGCCTCGATGCATTCAATGCGCAAATTGCAAGTTTTCGCCGACAGCTGTTCGGCTGGTTTGGCGCCGTCGCAATCATCATGCTGCTCGCAATTGCGGCGTTGATGCGCTCCCTGCTCAAACCTTTGCGCCAGATAGAAGCCGAAATTGGGGAAATTGAAGCTGGCAAGCGGGCCGCGTTGTCCGTCTACGCACCTACGGAACTGCGCGGCGTTGCAAGAAACATGAATCTTCTAATCAACAGTGAACGTGCGCGTTCTGAGCGCTATCGAATTACGCTCGATAATCTCGCACACAGCCTGAAAACGCCGCTCGCCGCTATCCGCTCGTTACTCGATGACAACGCCGCTTCACAGTCGACAGATCGAATTAACGCAGAGGTCGAGCGTATGGATGAAATCGTTCGCTACCAACTGCGCAAGCCCGCTGCCACCGACAATTTGGTACTTGCGCCAGTCGCGATCGCCAGTGAAATCGACAAGCTGGTGTCCGGCATGCGAAAAGTGTATCGGGATAAAGCGCCCAGCTTCGACGTGCGTGTCGACAAAAACGCTCAATTTCGCGGTGACACCGGCGATTTTCTCGAACTGGCGGGCAATCTTATCGACAATGCCTGCAAGTGGTGCGAGCGACAGGTGGTAGTCGAGGTACGCCCCTTTTATATGGGTCGAAAAGACACACATGGCATGGTGCTCTCCGTAGCCGACGATGGCGCGGGCATTCCCGACGGCGCGGCGGAAGTCTTACTTACACGCGGCTCGCGCCTCGACGAAAGCACGCCGGGCCACGGCATTGGCCTCGCCATTGTTGCGGACCTGGTGCGCTCCTACGGTGGTGAGATAAAGATAAAGCCAGCTGCGCTGGGCGGCGCTAATGTGACGGTCAGCATCCCGGCGCGATTCGCGTAGGAGCGCCGTCCCGGCGCGATTCACGTAGGAGCGCCGTCCCGGCGCGATTAAAGTCAGTTCGCGCCAGGATGGCGCTCCTACGGGGTTGTCCTGACTCGCGGCCTATCCGGCGTCAGGCTTCTCACCGGCTCGTCGTGCGAATTTTGTAAACGAATCGAGCATTTCCATCGGGATCGGGAAGACGATGGTGTTGGTTCGTTCGTTGGCAATTTCTTTCAAGGTTTGCAAATAGCGCAGCTGCAATGCCTGTTCTTCGGTTGCAAGCATCTGCGCAGCTTCGGCCAGTTTGGCGGCTGCCTGTTGCTCACCTTCTGCGTTGATAATCTTTGCACGCCGGGCTCGCTCGGCTTCAGCCTGCTGTGCGATCGCGCGGATCATGCTTTCGTCGAGATCTACGTGCTTGATCTCGACGTTGGCCACCTTGATGCCCCAGTTATCGGTACGCTTGTCCAATATAGCCTGGATGTCAGTGTTCAGTTTGTCACGTTCGGCGAGCATGTCATCCAGTTCGTGCTGACCTAAAACGGAACGCAATGTCGTTTGCGACAATTGACTGGTTGCTTCGAAAACGTTGGCAACCCGGATAATTGCTTTTTCCGGGTCTACGATACGGAAATAGATAACGGCATTGACTTTGACCGACACGTTGTCGCGTGAAATGACATCCTGTGTGGGCACATCAAGAACGATCACCCGCAGGTCCACCTTCGTCATTTTTTGCAGGACCGGAACCAGGATGATCAGTCCGGGGCCCTTGACGGCCTGGAAACGGCCCAGAAAGAACACGACACCGCGTTCGTATTCCTTTAACACCTTGATTGTGTTGTAAAGAATGACTACCAAAAGTGCTGCGGCGATTCCTACGACTGCAATTGGCATCGAATGCTCCTCAATTTAAGCTGTTTGATTTTCGTATACTAACCGTTTCAGGATATCGCCGTTTCAGGAAATCGGTTCGGGATTCGGGTTTGTATTCGACGTGACTGGCGCAACTTCAAGTACCAGCCCGTCCATCGCGATAACGACAACGTCCTGATTCTTCTCGATTGGGACAGACGAGCGCGCTGTCCAGGCTTCGCCCTCGAGCCAGACTTTGCCACTCTCCGTAAACGTGTTCATCGCTTGTCCATGTCCACCAACGATCGATTCTGTACCCGATACCGCGCCGCGTTTATGTAGCTTCAAGGTGAAGCTGACGAGCCAGATTATTGCAATGGCCGCAACTATGGCGACGGCAATGACAAAGCTGAGCGAGATATCGAAGCCCGGTACACCGCTGTCAAACATGATAATTGCTCCGAACACAAATGCCGCAACGCCGCCAAGGCCGAGCGCGCCAAAGCTCGGCGCAAAGGCTTCGGCCGTCATTAACGCCAGACCCACGAGGATAAGAGCCAGCCCCGCGTAATTGACCGGAATAACCTGCAGGGCATAAGCGGCGAGTAACAGGCAAATGACGCCAACGACTCCAGGCACTACGGCGCCGGGATTCCAGCCTTCGTACATGAGGCCATAAAGCCCAATCATTCCCAGGATCAATACGATTTCCGGGTTACTGATAACGCTCAGCAACTTGATACGCCAGTTCGGTTCGAAAGCGTCGATCGGCGCGTCGGCAGTTTGCAGTTTCACTTTCGCTGCACCGATGCTGACCTCGTACCCGTCCAGCTGTTGCATCAAATCATCGCGGTCTTCAGCAACAAACTCGATTACGTTTTGTTCGAGTGCTTCACTGGCCGTCAGGGTCGCCGCTTCGGTGACCGCGGTTTCGGCCCAGTCCGCATTGCGACCGTAGCGGTTCGCGAGCGAGCGTATGTACGAGACCGAATCGTTCAGGACCTTGCGCTCCATTGCGCTGCCAGCTGACGGCTGTGCAGGAACGTCTGTTGGGTCCGCGGATGGGTCTGCGTCGTTGCCAGGCTCGTTTTGGTCGGTCGGATTGCTATCTTCCGGATCGTTTTGCGGTGACTCGGGCGTCATATCGCCACCGGTCAGCGAAACCGGCGTTGCAGCGCCGAGGTGTGTCGTGGGCGTCATCGCGGCGATATGGCTGGCCAGCAGGATATAAGTACCGGCACTGGCGGCCCGTGCGCCCGCTGGCGTGACATAGGTGGCCACCGGCACGGGAGAGGCGAGGATAGCCTGCACAATATCGCGCATCGGCGAAACCAGCCCGCCCGGCGTATCCAGCTGTAGCACCACCAGTTGCGCGGACGATTCGAGCGCATGTTGCAGGCCACTGGTGATGTAATCGGATGTAGCGACGCCGATCCCGCCCCTGACGTCGATGACAACCACGCTGCCCTTTGCAGGCGCCGGTTTGTCAACAGCGTCGCCGGACTGGGCGCTAGCAATGGCCGGCGCCATCGACAGTGCTGCCAAAAAAAGCAAAAGCAGGGGCCGCAAGGGTTTGTATCGGGATCGACTGACTCTGTCCATGCTGTCATCATAGCAGGCCATGTTCATTCGATTCATCACAACCGGCGGCACCATCGACAAAATCTATTTCGACGCCTTGAGCCAGTTCGAAGTAGGTGAGTCACAAATCGCGCACATACTCAGTGAAGGGCTGGTCGATTTTTCCTATGAAATCGTACCACTGTTGCGCAAGGACAGCCTGGAAATCACGGCGACGGATCGGCGCCAGCTGCGCGAGTACATAGAAGCTGACGAAGCTGAACTTATTGTCGTAACCCACGGTACGGACACCATGCCGGCGACCGCTGAGGCGCTGCAAGGAATACCGGGCAAGACCATCGTCCTCACCGGCGCATTGAGTCCTGCGCGCTTTCGCACGACCGATGCCGTATTCAACATTGGCATGGCCGTTGCGGCCGTGCAATGTGCGGCGCCAGGTGTCTACATTGCCATGAGCGGCCAGGTATTCCCGGCAGGCGCTGTGCGCAAGAACCGCAGCGAAAACCGCTTTGAAAGGGTTTCGCCCGGCGATGAGGAAGACTCCGCCGATCGTAACGCCAAGGCGACCCCGCCCCTTGAGGACTGAAAAGCTCTACAGGTCGAAGGAAATACCCTGCGCGAGTGGCAGGTCCGTGCCCCAGTTAATGGTGTTGGTCTGGCGCCGCATGTAAGCCTTCCAGCTGTCCGAGCCGGCCTCGCGGCCTCCACCGGTTTCTTTCTCGCCACCAAAAGCGCCGCCAATTTCCGCGCCCGATGTGCCGATATTGACGTTCGCTATGCCGCAGTCCGAGCCGCGGGCTGACAGAAACAGCTCGGCATTTTGCAGATTGTCGGTGAATATCGATGACGAGAGCCCTTGCACGACACCGTTTTGCATCGCAATGGCTTCATCCAGCGTGTCGAATGGCACCAGGTACAGGACCGGCCCGAACGTCTCGATTTGTACGATATCCCAATCGTTTTCCGCGGTCGCAATTGCAGGCGTCATGAAATTGCCCGGACGGTCGAGGCGTTCGCCGCCGCACAACACTTCTCCACCGGCCTTTTTTACGGTGGCAAGCGCAGCCTGCACACGATCGATCGCCGATGCGTCGATGACCGGACCCATCAGGGTGCTGTCGTCGAGCGGGTCGCCAATCCGGACCTGGCCGTAGGCATTAACCAGCGCCGTCTTGAGATCCTCAAATCGTGAGCGATGCACCAGCACCCGCCGTGTCGACGTACAGCGCTGGCCTGCGGTACCCACGGAACCGAATACAATCGCGGGCACGGCAAGTTCGAGATTCGCAAATTCATCGACGATGATCGCATTATTGCCGCCGAGTTCGAGCAGGGAGCGGCCCATGCGCGCCGCAACCTTGGCACCCACATGCCGACCAACGGCGGTAGAGCCGGTGAACGACAGCAGATCAATCCGCGCATCGTCTACAAACTGTGCCGCAAGTTCATTGCTCGCGTCATTGATCAGGAAAAATACCGGCGGCAGGTCTTCCTCTGCGAGTGCTTCATTGACGATCTTTTGCACGGCGACACCGCACAAAGCGGTTTTCGGTGACGGCTTCCAGATATTTACGTTGCCGCAAATTGCGGCGATAAAAGCATTCCAGGAATATACGGCCACCGGGAAATTGAATGCCGATATCGTGCCGACGATGCCGAGCGGGTGCCATTGCTCATACATGCGGTGCAATGGGCGTTCGGAATGCATGGTTTTGCCATACAGCATGCGTGACTGGCCCACGGCAAAGTCCGCGATATCGATCATTTCCTGAACTTCACCAATACCCTCGGCCTTGATCTTGCCCATCTCCATCGTCACCAGGCTGCCAAGTGCCTCCCTGTGCCGACGCAGCGCATTGCCGATCAGCCGCACGGCATTGCCGCGAATAGGTGCCGGCACCATACGCCAGGATATGAAGGACTTGCGGGCAGCGGCCACAACGCGTTCATACTCCGCTGCTGACGTGGCACGAACACTCGCGATCACATCGCCGGTCGCTGGATTGATAGATTCAATAAGCGGTGCACCAGGGTCCGCCAGGCTTTCGCCGCCGATCCAGGTGCCCGGATTGGTCGCTTCGAGACCAAGACTCTGCAAAATATTGTTCATGAACGGCGCTCCTTGTTGATGCGTTGGTGGCCCGTTTCACCGCGCGCGACCAGGTTGGCGGATTCAACGCTGGTGCCGCCATGCGCATAAAACTCGCCGAAGCGATTGTTCAGGATGTCACTCAGGCGGAACTGCTCCTGCGCGACAAAACCCTTGTACCGCTTCGCATCGCTCAGGACGATATCGAGTACGCTGCAGATACCGGCAGCCGTCGTTACCTGGATCGCGGACCACAGGCGGCCGGCAACGACTTGCGGGTATACCTTGTTGACGTAGTTTTCTTCGCGAAATTCGCCGTCCTGAAATCCCGTCACGGCCGCATAAATTATGACCACATCCTGTAGCGTTTGCGGCACCGCGTTTTCGAGAATTCGCTTCAAGGTGTCACGGTCGTGATTGAGCTTGAGCCCGTTCATGAGCAGGCGCATTTGCTCACAATGGCCCGGGTAGCGAATCGTTTTGTAGTTCATTGTCTTGACATTATTGCCGTAGGTCTCAGACAGGGAACCCAGGCCGCCCGAAGTGTTAAAGGCTTCGTAGAGGGTGCCGTCAATTTCGATTTCCTCGAGTCCCTCGAGTGGCAACACAGCCACTTCCTTGCCATTCACGATCGCATTGCACATGTTGCCGTATTCATTGATAACCCCGTCCGTTGACCAGGTCAGCGAGTATTTCAAAACGTTGTTGGGGTTTTGTGGCAATGCGCCTACGCGGAGTTTGACTGAACGATGGCTATCGAAATGCGTCATCAGTTCATTCGCAGCGATGCTGATAAAACCGGGTGCGAGTCCGCACTGCGGTGCAAAGACCTGGTCGGCGTTGATCGCGATGTTGCGGACGGCTTCGGTAACCTCGACGTCTTCGGTCAGGTCGAAGTAATGCAGGCCTGTTTCGCGTGCAACTTCCGCAACCGCTATATTGCAGAAATAGGGCAGTCCGGACACAACGGCCACGGGTTTGTATTTGTTTATGTGCGCGATGAGTTGCTGCTTGTCACTTGCGTCGAGAACAAAAGCTTCGATGTTATCGAGCCCATGCGCACTGGCAACGGCTTCAGCAGCCCCGGCCCGCGCATCCGCGAGTTGTACACGGTATTCTTTGCTTTCACCGAGCAATCCTGAAATCAGGGCACCGATCTTACCCGCGCCCAGGACCAATACGTCCTGCATGATATTCCCCGTTAATTGGAACAGCGTGACTCGCGCAACACGAAAATGTGTGTTCTGCAACAGCTGGTTGTGGATGGTTGCAACCGCAAACCGCAGCGGTTCTTGATGGCGGGCATTGTGCCAAAAATCCACGCAAAAAAAAGCACTTATGAATAAAATACTGTTGGTGGAAACAAGCCGGGGCAAATCCTTGATTGCACAAGTAACTTTTGCTCCGTTACCCGCTTGCGTGGCATAGTCCGCGTTCTTTCGGGGGCCAAAAGCCCCTTTTTTTGCGACTTATTGAAGAGATTTGAGAGTGACAGGCAAAGATTCAGGCACCGAGTGGCACCCTGCGAGCTGGTGTTCCCGGACAGCAGCCCAGCAACCAAGCTATCCGGACCAGGCTGAGCTTGAGAGCACAGTTGCGGCACTAAGTCGCTTGCCACCGATCGTGACCTCGTGGGAAGTCGATGCGCTGAAAGGCCAGATTGCCAAGGCGCAGCGTGGCGAAGCGTTTGTATTGCAGGGCGGTGACTGTGCTGAAACCTTCGCCGAATGCACCTCGGAGAATATCGTCGCCAAACTGAAAATCTTGCTGCAAATGAGCCTGGTCCTGCTTTACGGGCTGAAAAAGCCCGTGATAAGGGTAGGGCGCATGGCCGGGCAATACGCCAAACCGCGCTCGGCCGACACCGAAACCCGCGACGGTAAAACCCTGCCCAGTTTTCGCGGAGACCTCGTTAACCGCAGCACGTTTACCGACGAGGACAGGATTCCCAATCCGCAAATGATTCTGCGTGCCTATGAACGTGCCGCGCTGACACTCAATTTTGTGCGTTCGCTGGTCGATGGCGGCTTTGCCGACCTGCGTCACCCCGAGTACTGGGATCTGGACTGGGTAGCTCACTCGTCGCTTGCCAAAGACTATCGCGAGATCGTCAGTTCTATCTCCGGGTCGCTCGATTTTATGGAGACCATCCTTGGCCGTGAATTGCACCATGCACAACGCGCCGATATTTACGCCGCGCATGAAGGGTTGCACCTGTTGTATGAACAGGCTCAAACGCGCTATCTGGAGCGCAGGGGACGCTGGTACAACCTGACCACGCATTTCCCCTGGATCGGCATGCGTACGGCGGATATGGATGGTGCCCATGTTGAATATTTTCGCGGCATTGCGAATCCGATGGGCGTGAAGATTGGACCCGGGATGACGCGCGCATGGTTGCAGGACCTGATCCGTACACTGAATCCCGATAAGGAACCCGGGCGACTCACGCTAATCCATCGCTTCGGCGCAAAGTCTATCGAGCAGCATTTGCCGGATATGATAGCGGCGGTGAAAGAAACCGGGTCACCGGTGCTCTGGGTTTGCGACCCCATGCACGGCAATACGGAGACTACTGCCGACGGTGTGAAAACACGGCGCTTTGAAAATATCGTTGCTGAACTCGAGTCTGCGTTTCGGGTGCACGCAGCTCACGGCAGCTACCTCGGTGGCGTGCATCTCGAACTGACCGGCGAGAATGTTACGGAGTGCACCGGCGGTGCTCGCGGGCTTACGGACAACGATCTCGCCCGCGCCTACAAATCCACCGTTGACCCGCGACTCAATTACGAACAGGCCATGGAAGTAGCCATGCGCATCGCCGGCCTGCAATGCGGCCAGCCGCTACGCCATCGTTGAGCGGCGGGTCGCGATTCGGATTACGGAATCGCGCCGGGGACGGCG
>DDIS01000175.1 GCA_002338615.1 Proteobacteria bacterium UBA1844
CGCGCCTCCGGCAACGCGTGCGTGGCCGGGTCGAACTCAGCGCACTCGATGCGCGCGAAACAGGCATCTACCTGGCCCACTGCTTTGCACCAACCGGCCGCCCGTTCGCGACATTGTTTGCGCCGGGCAGCGCCGAGCTTTTGTTTGATTTAAGTAGCGGGACACCGCGGCTGCTGAACGTGCTGGTCGAATCCGTGCTGGCTGCAGCCATGCAACTCGAGTGCGACGAGATCGATCTGCCATTGATCCAAAAAGTAGCTGAAACGGAACACGGACTTACCGCCAGCAAGGCTCCTGCTCCCGAAAAGACGCCAGCCGCAGCGGAAGTGGCCGCAGAACCTTCGGTCGGAGGCTCGAACACAATCACCACGCGCAGCCTCGTAGTGGACAGCGCTGGCGCCGCGAACCAGCGACCCAGACTTGATACAACCCTGCCTGACCTTGATGAACTGGCGCCGGAACTCGCGGGCGGCAAACGACGTGACCCGGTTAAGGCGCTACCCCAACAGCCGCCGCCAACAAGCCGCTCAAACGAACCAATGTCAGCAGCGCCGCCGCGAACGGCCGACGCCGGACCCAGTCGATCACAATTCGATCAGCCAGCAGCTATGCATGCGGACGACGATGCGATCCCGACACTTTTCAGCTCGGCCCGGATGGTCGCGCCGACCCGCGCTGACAACCTGCGAGAACCAACCGTCACTCCGGAAGTGCCAGCAGCGCCACCGGCACCCACAGCACAAGCGAAACCTCCCGGCGTAGCGAAAACGGTTTCCGCTGCCGGTACCGCAACAGACGCAGCACCGCCTGACGCGCAACAGCCGCAGCAGACCGCAGATGAGCAACATCCTGATACAGACCCGCCAGCCTGGGACCGGGATCCAACACTCGCCGAACTGCGTCCGGACCTCGAAGCGCTCGAACTCGCATTGGCGCAATCTACGGATCCGGAGCCAGAGCGAAAAGCCGTTCCGACTGAGCCGGATCCGGTGGTCGAACTCAAGGAACCAACGTTCTACGGCGTGCCTGAAATCACGCTGGATGTTGCGATCCAGCAAAAGATCAGCGAGGCCACCGAGGCATTGAAAAAGCACGATGCCACGATCGCCGAAGAGGACTTTGACAGCGCGCCGAAAGCACGTGACGTGGCACAGAATAAGCCAGCAAGAACCGAGACCAAACCGGCTCCGCAAGGCGCACCCAAGGTCGCACCTGAAGTCGCAGCCAAGGCTGCACCGAAACCTGCTGCCATGGCGGCGGAGAAGCCGGCAACAAAAGCGGCGACGGAGCCGAAATCGGCGCCGCTGCCAAAGCAGAAGCCGCCAGCTTCAGCGCCAGCCAGGAACAGTGATTTTGATGAGCTGGCCGCCGGTATCGCGAACGCACGGACACTGGAAGATGTCGACGATCGCATGGCCGAAACGCTGTTTGGCGAAGAATTTAGCGCCATCGCGGCGCAGGTTGTCGCCCAAGTCGCGGCAAACGCTCCGGATTCCGGGGACAGCTACGACGATAGCGGTTCTCTCGAACTGGAATTGGTAAACGACGAAAGCGACGATGCACAGGACGACCCCGGCGAAACCGAATTCGAACGTGAATTCAAAAATGTGTATGGGGAGAAGGCGCTCGAGGTATCGCTGCAATCGGACGTACCGAGGGCTGGCCTGGATCTCTCGGCATCGCAACGCCTCGCTACTGTGCGCGCGTTAAATGCCAACAGGGGGCACGCGGCAGCAGCCGCGACGCGAAGTGCGCCGCATGCCAAAGGCAGTACGCCAACGCGGTCGCAACCCCAAGCGGCGCCGCAGCCGATCGAGGAACAGATCAGCACCTCTATGACGCAAACATTGCGTGCGCTCAATGCACGGCCCAAGCCGGCAAATGACGATGATGATGACGCGCCTAAGAGTGGATTCTTCAGCCGCTTCAAACGCAGCTAGGTGTCGCAGGCCGAACTCAAATAACAGCAACACAACGCGGGCACGTCGCTGGTATAGTCTCGGCCCAATAATAGCGGTGACGGAATACCACCATGGATAAGCGCCAATCCGGGCTTGAAACCTGGAGCAATATCAGCGAGTTTGACCGGAACTCCGGCGGCGTTCATGGTGCCCTGCCCATAATTCTGGCGCTCGCAAGTGCTCTTGGTATAGCGCCTTTTATGGTGCTTCGCTTCATGCATGGCGAGATCCTCATGGGACTACTCGATGCATGCATCGTGAGCGGCATGTTGCTACTCGGTACGTTCGTGTATCGAACACGCCGGGTACGGGCAGCCAGTATCGCGTTGTCCGCGTTTTGCGTGGCCGCATTGCTCACCACGGTCCATTTCAGCGGCGCACACCAGGTGTTGTGGGCATACCCGTGCGTCATGGCCATCTACTACCTGTTACGTCCACGAGAAGCGACGGCGCTCGTCCTGGTGATGATTGCAGGTGTTTTGCCGGCATTGATGCGCGAGACAGATGCTTTTACTACCACGTCCACCATTGTCACGCTGGTCCTCATTGGTGCCTTTTCCTATTCGTTTGCCGCGGCCGCGAATCGGCAACATAAACTCCTGTTGCAACTTGCAACCCGGGATCCCCTGACCGGCGCGGGAAATCGTCGTGCACTTGATGAGAAGCTCAACGATGTCGTTGCAAGCTCCCGGCGTATTCCAGGCAACTCGTCCCTGATCATGCTCGATCTCGATCACTTCAAGACCGTCAACGATCGGCACGGCCATGCCAAGGGCGACGAAATACTGTGCCGTATAACCGAGATAGTGAACTTGAGAATTCGGGTAACGGATAGTCTGTACCGCATTGGCGGCGAGGAGTTTGTGGTTGTCGCGGAACACCAGAGCCTGGAGAAAGCGGCACACCTTGCCGAACAATTCCGAACCCTGGTTGAAGCCAACGAACTGGTTCCGGACCGGCCGGTGACAATTTCGCTGGGCGTTGCAGAACTCTGCGCCGGCGAGTCCGGCAGCGAATGGCTGGGCCGCGCCGACGAAGCGCTCTACGCTGCAAAACGAAAAGGTCGAAATACGACGGCGCTGGCCAAGCCCAATGTGGCGAAGATTTACTCGGTGCTCTCGAGCGCAGAGTCGATATAACGATCCACGACCTCGTTCAACATCTCGAGCGGCAATGCTCCGTTTGCGAGAATGGCGTCGTGAAACTCGCGCAAATCAAAATTTTTGCCAAGTAATTCTTCGGCACGACGACGCAACTCCCAGATTCGTAGTTCACCCAGCTTGTAAGCGAGAGCCTGGCCGGGCCAGGAAATATAGCGATCAATCTCGGCGCGAATATTGCCCTCCGACAAGGAGGTATTGTCGGACATGAAATCGATAGCCTGCTGCCGGCTCCAGCCCTTGGCGTGGATACCGGTATCAATAACCAGCCTGCAGGCGCGCCACATTTCGTAGCTCAAACGCCCAAAGTGCTCAAAGGGAGTCTGGTAGATACCCATCTCGACGCCCAGCTTCTCCGCATACAAACCCCATCCTTCGCCGAAGGCGCTGAAATAGAGGTCATTTCGAAATGCCGGCACATCCTGCATTTCCGCGGCAATCGCATTCTGGTGGTGATGACCCGGGACCGCCTCGTGCAAGGTCAACGCAGGCAATTCATAGAGTGGACGCTGATCGAGCGCGAACGTATTGACCCAGAACTCACCACCATGATCGCCACCCGGTGGACTGCTGTGGTAGGCGCCCGTCGTGTAGTTCGGCGCGATCTCATCCGGAACCGGCACAATGCCATAGGGTTGCCGCGGTAACAGACCGAAAAAGCCGGGCATACGATAGTCAATGCGCTTCGCGATTCTCGCTACCTGTTGCAAGAGTTGTTCGGCCGACGTCGCGTAAAATTGCGGACCGGTACGCAAGTACTCGGCAAAAGCATCAAAGTCGCCAGTAAACCCGAGTTCATCGATGATTGCCTGCATTTCCGTCTTGATCCGAGCAACTTCAGCCAGGCCAATTTCGTGGATCTCGTCGGCCGCAAGATCTGGAATGGTCGTGTAACGTTTGATCGCGAACGCGTAATACGCCTTACCGTCGGGCCGTTGTTCCGCGCCTATGGTTTCGGACGCCGGATATTCCGTGTCGAGATACTGCGCTACGCGGGAGAACGCCGGCATGACCTGATCCGCGATCACGGCGCGGCCGAGCGCGCTGAGTCGCCGTTGCTCGTCGTCACTCAGCGCAGTACTCATAGTGCGGAAGGGCTCGTAAAAGCTGCTGTCTTCGGGGTCGTCCTTAACCTGCGCACGGATCGTCGGCAGCACGCCGTCGATCACGATCTGTGGCAGGACAAAGCCACTCTCTGCACCCTGCTCCATGTTGGCGAGGTTCTCCGCAAAATAGCGCGGGATATCGGCAAGCCTTGCAAGGTAAGCTTCGTAGTCCTCGACCTCGCGCATGCGCACGCCGTTGCTCGCGGTCAGCGCGTTCATGTAAAAGCCGGAAAACGTGTTGAACGGAATGCGCGCCACATTGAGTTCATGCGCGCGGATGGAATCGTCGAGCACCCAGGCAAATAATTTCGCGTTGACCTGCACGCGCTCATCCAGCGTTGACTGATCCAGGTCACGAAGGCGTGCCCTGAATTTTGCCAGCGCATTCAGCTCGCGGCCGAGCTCTTCCGGTGTTACTGAAGGCATCCGGTCGTTGCCGGAGCTAAGACCCGCCTGGGTAGCCGCAATCGGGTCCGCGGCGAGGTGGAACTCCCAGTAATCCGCCATGATCGCGTCGAGCTGCAACCCGGAATTTGCGCCAGGTGAACCGCCCGTTGCCGTATCGGCGAGTGCCGCTTGCGCGAACAAGAAGGCGGCGCAAAAAAGTACCGCCCGTAGTTCAAGTTGCAACATGGTGCCTGGTCCCGGTTAGTTCTCGGCTACCTCGCGCAGGGCCTTGATGCGAGCAGCTTCGAACTCGTCCCCCGGGTTCCACGTCGGCATCTCATCAGCGTTGGCTATCGCAAGCCCCGTCCAGTACCCCAGCAATGCGTCCGATACCATGCCGTCGAAATTCCAGCTTGGGTCGTACTCGTCAGACGGCTGGTGGTAATTCACGTCGGTGTAATGATCGACCTGCTGCTTGCCCCACTCTGGCGGCCGATCGACAAAATCCGTTCCTGTGTCGAGGTACATCGCCGGCACACCGATTTTCGCGAAACTGAACTGGTCGGAACGATAGAAATAGCCACGATCAGCGAACTGGTCCGGCTTCACAACGCGACCTTGTTCCTTGGCAATCATCGTGACGATATTGTCGATCGATGACTTGCCCAGCCCGACAAAGGTTACGTCGTGAGTGTGGCCCCAGATATTGCCGCCATCGTAATTCAGGTTCGCGGCAATTTTCCCAGGCGGAAACGTCGGATGCGTTGCATACCATTTTGAGCCGAGCAGGCCTTGCTCTTCGGCGGCCACCAGTGCGACGAGAATAGAACGACGCGGTGCTTTCGGTAGCGCCTCGATGGCTTTCGCGATTGCCAGAACCTGCGCAACACCGGATGCGTTGTCCATTGCGCCGTTATAAATCTTGTCTCCGGCCTCATTCGGCGTGCCAATACCCAGGTGGTCATGATGCGCCGTGTAGATGACCGCTTCATCCTTGAGTTCCGGATCGCTGCCTGGAATCAGCCCAAGCACGTTGGCCGTCTCAACGCGGCTGAGTGCGACGTCCATACCGATCGATGTCGTAATGCCAAGCGGCACAGGCTCGAAATCGCGGTTATAGGCCGACTCGCGCAATGTATCGAGATCCAGTCCGGCCATCTCCACCAACTTGCGCGCGCTGTCTTCGGTGACCCAGGCATTGATTTTAGTGCGCGGCTCATCACCGGCCGGCAGTTCGAATTGTTCGCCGGTCCATGAGGTCTGGACGACCTGGAACGGATAGCCGGCTGATGCGTTAGTGTGAATGATTATGGCGCCAACGGCGCCCTGCTTCGCAGCGCTGAGGTATTTATAATCCCAGCGCCCATACCAAAGCCGCGTTTCGCCGCCGAACAATTCCGGGTCCCAGTCCGGGTCGTTATTCATAATAACCAGGATTTTGCCTTTGAGGTCGGCGCCTTTAAAGTCGTCCCAGTCATACTCCGGCGCCTGGATGCCATAACCCACGAAGACCAGTTCTGCATCTTTTACCTCGGCACGATCAGCCTGCTCGCCGCTGCTGACGATGAACTGGTCCCATTGCTTCAGGGTCAGCGACTTGTCATGGCCCTTGAAAGTCCAGCTGTCTGGCTGAGTAGCACTTACGCCGACGAGATCAAATTTCTGCTCCCAGCTACCGTCACTCGCACCGGGCTCGAGCCCGAGTTCAGCTATACGACCGGCAAGATATTTGCGTGCCATGACATCGCCGCGACTCCCCGGTCCACGACCTTCGTAGCGATCATCCGAGATCTCGATGATGATATCGCGCATGAAATCACCGGTAATTTCATTCGCCGCATTTTCAGCGGCTGCGCTGTCCGACATTGAAGCCGTTGCGGCACTCCCGGACTCGCCGGCATCGTCAGCCATGGGTTCCGCAGGCTCATCACCGCCGCAGCCCGATAAACCGAGAACCATGAGAATAAGAAATAACGCGTAAATCCTGTGCACAGCAAAACACTCCTGTATTTAGTAATCGGCGCCGACGCTGTCCAGACAGCTTGCGAAACCATGGGGCACGTGGCCGCCGGCGACGTCATGGGACGCAGCCTAGTACCATAGACCCGATTTTGCCAGTCGTGTGCCATTAACGTCCGCGCAGTTTGCTACAATCGCTCGCGGTCCGCCCCGGTAGCTCAGCAGGATAGAGCACCAGATTCCTAATCTGGGGGTCCCATGTTCGAATCATGGTCGGGGCGCCAAGTTCGACTACCTGAGTCATTCCTATCCTCGGAATTCGCCTGTAAGCAGAGAAAGGCATGCGGCGCGCGCGAGAAACTTGTGACAGGCTTGGCATTTCGATGACCTGCTGCCAGGTCATGCAGGTTCTCTTTGGCTCGAAGTAACACGAGAGAAATAACCGATGCTGGTCACAGGTTCCAAAGCGCCGGAATTTGTATTGCCTGACCAATCGGGTCGGGACGTCGCACTGTCAGATCTCTTGCAAAGCGGACCGTTGCTTTTGTATTTCTATCCGGCAGATTTCACCCGTATCTGTACGCGAGAAGCCTGTGAAATACGTGATCGCTTCGACGACATTCAATCGGTCGGCCTGAATATCGCCGGTATCAGTCCACAGGATGTCGACAGTCATCAGCGCTTTCACGCGCAGCATAGGCTGCCCTTCACGCTCCTATGCGACCCCGGCAAAGTTGTGATCGAGATGTACCAGGTCAGCGGCCCGCTCGGCATCGGCGTACGTCGCGCAAGCTACCTGATTGAGCAGGATCGCAGCATCAAGGATTCGGTACTGGCCGATGTCCGGCTGGCCAGACACGTCGATTTTATTGAACGCGCAATTGCATTACGCGAAGCGGCCGGCATGAAAACACTTTGAGATGTTAACCGCCCGGAGTGCTGTCCGGCACATATGGGTCGCCATAGCGCAGCCGGATGGTTTTTGTTTTGCCGAACCACGGAATTGAAATGAGATAGATATTGTCGTATTCATCCTCGGCGATCGGAGGTACTTTCTTGCTTGCACCGAGATTGGCGATCAACTGAGGGACCGTATTGCTGTGCCCCGCGACCAGGATAATCTTTCCTTTGTAGTTTTTTAATATGTCCGTCAGTACGGACTCGGTATCGCTGGCATCGTAGGAATTGATCGGCAGTTTCAGAGCATCGGCCAACGGCGCGACCGTCTGCTGTGTACGCTTGTACGGGGTGGCATATACTGCATCGATTCCGGCCACGACATCAGCCTCTACGAGCTGCCGTGTCAATTCCGCAACGCGTCGCCTGCCCGCAGCGCTGAGCGGCGGATCGTTGCTGTCGAACATGCCATTGGCGACATCTCCGGCCGTCGCCTTTTCAGCATGCCGGACAAAAATTACAGTCGTCGTTGCCTGAGACTCGAAAAACCATGCCAAACCGAGCGCAATCAATACGTAAATGATGACTATCTGTATGCGACGGCTACGACGCTTCCGCCTTTTTTCCGTTTTATCTGAGTCGCTTTGCATGAATCGCGACTTTACGGAGTTTTTCCCGGTCTGGCCAGATCAATATGCATGCAAAATAGCGGCCCGTATGGGCTCAGTCCTGCGTCTTGCCCTTTGCTGCCGCTGGCCCGGTGCGATGATCGACCACACGAAATTCGCCTTCAATCACCTGCGACTCTGACTGCGCGCGCGGCTCCGCAGTCCCGTTCCGACCGGCCGCTTTTCGCATTTTTCGTTGAAACCACCAGACCCGTACGCCCACAATGGACACGAATATCAGGATCAGGCCCGACAACACCAGGAATGCGAAAAAGCCGAGCACTATGGACGCACCGATGGCGAGTGCCCCGACAATAATTACCAACGCATTTGCGATCGGGTTGCCCGCAGGAAAACCCCGATTTGATGAAGAATAATTCAATGTATTGTCTCGTCCTTATTGGTCGCCGTTGCGGCGAGTGTAAAATCCCTCGAACCAGGGGGACCAGCTGGCGCCCTCATCGGTGGATTGTTCAAAAAATTGTCGCACACGTCCATCTGGAAGTTGCGTCCAGAGGCCGCGAAACGGCATGGTCTGATTCTTGGCGATGTAATGAATTGTACCTGTTAATAGCATGCCGCCCGGCGTCATGCCGCCGCGGATATTGATTTGGCTGCCGCTTGCGTCGTTCCAGACCTGCACCCATTGTCCGTTGGTACTATCGAGATAATTAATGCTCATGCCAGTGCCACCCGACACACTGGTCCAGTTCTCGACAAGAACGCAACCATGCTGTTGCCGCGAAATGCTGTTCTGCCCTGCAAGCTTGCCATTTGCAACATGCACATCCCAGTCACCAACCCAGAAGTCGAATTCAGCAAACCGTGCATTGTTCTCGCAGGGGAAAGCGGCAACTGTTCCCTGCCCGCCCGCCTCTTCCTGGGCAAAAGCCGTGGCAGATAACAATAATATTATCAATATCTTAGTATACATTTCTCATCTGATTTGCTCAGCAATGATTTTGCTGCATACCACTATGACAATCTTGCACGATATCCGTTCGATGCTGTATCGGTCCAGGCGTTGAGCTGAAATGGGGCCACTCCTCTCTGAAGCAAGACGGCCGCCGTACTCCTGTATTGAATACGCCGGACGCAGCCTGCACAATGCGCATCCGCAATACCGGAGAGGTGGCAGAGCGGTTGAATGCACCGGTCTTGAAAACCGGCAAGGGTTTGTAGCCCTTCGAGGGTTCGAATCCCTCCCTCTCCGCCACTTATGCCGGGTGTATTCCGGTCACATGGTT
>DDIS01000212.1:0-154 GCA_002338615.1 Proteobacteria bacterium UBA1844
TGGTAACGGATCGCCGGCGTCACGCAGCGCCATCAGCATGGCCGTGGCAAGACCACCGCCAGCGGAGTCGCCGGCTACGACAATATCGTCGGGGCGATAACCGTCTTCCAGCAGCGCTCGATATACGCGGAGCGCATCGTCTACGGCTGCCGGT
>DDIS01000212.1:271-17218 GCA_002338615.1 Proteobacteria bacterium UBA1844
GATGCTCCGGGGCTAGCCGATACTCCGGCAACAAGGCATCCATACCGGCCGCTTTTGCAATATGGCTTACGAGTGCCCGGTGCGAACGACAGCTGCCCATGATATAGGCGCCACCGTGCCAGTACAGCAACACCTTACCCGGCCGGGCGTTCGCCGGGTGCAACCAATCGACATTGAGGCCCGCATATTGACCGGACTCCACGTGCACCGACAGGGCCACGGCGAGCATGCCGCTCGCGATATCGAATCGTGAGCGCGCGACCGCGAGGTCCACCGACCCGGCATCCCTGAAACTCAGGTAAAAAGAGCTGACTTGTCGCACCAGCTGCGAGCGCCAGCTTAAAGTGACTGGATTTCTGCGACCTTGTTCCGGCATCTCGCTATGATAGACACTCGTTACAAGCAAAACACCCGAACAGCATGCAATTTGTCCGTACGCCCGATGCCCGCTTTCTGAACCTGCCGGACTATGACTTCGACACCAATTACCTGGCGGTCGGCGAGCTACGCATGCACTACGTCGATGTTGGCTCAAAAACGTCGGCGCCAATTTTGTTGTTGCACGGCGAGCCCAGCTGGTCTTATCTGTACCGTCTCATGATTCCGATACTTGCTGCCGCAGGCCATCGCGTGATCGCTCCCGACCTGATCGGCTTCGGCAGGTCCGATAAACCGACCCGACAAACTGACTATAGCTACGCCAGACACGTCGCCTGGATGACGCAATTTGTCGAGATGCTGGACCTTCAAAACATTACGCTGTTTTGCCAGGACTGGGGGTCCCTTATAGGCCTTAGAGTCGCTGCTGAAAATGAATCCCGGTTCGCGCGCATCGCGCTCGGCAATGGCGGTATGCCGACCGGCGACCAGCCAATGCCGCGCGCATTTAAAATCTGGCGCACTTTCGCCCGCTACAGCCCATGGTTCCCGGTCGGTCGAATTCTACAAAGCGGCACAGTCAACGAGCTCGGCAAAGACGTCGTAGCGGCGTATGACGCCCCGTTTCCGTCCGCTAAATACAAAGCCGGCGCCCGCGCATTCCCGGCACTCGTGCCAGATCACCCGGGCGATCCCGCAAGCGATGCGAATCGAAAGGCCTGGCAGGTTTTCGAGAATTGGCAGAAGCCGTTCCTGACCACATTCAGCAATCGCGACCCGATTACACGTGGCGGGGAAAAAGCCTGGCAGACCAAAGTACCAGGCGCGAAGAATATCGAGCATGTAACAATAGAAAATGCAGGCCATTTCCTGCAGGAAGACAAGGGTCCAGAGCTTGCAGCAGTATTAGTGCAATTCATGCGCGGTTAATAAAAAAGGTAAAAAAGGGGTCAGGTTTATTTAAAAAAAGGGACCATCCGATAAACCTAAACCCTTTGTCATTTTTTAAATAAACCTGACCCCTTTTTTACCTTGACCCCTTTTTTACCTTGACCCCTTTTTTATTTTTTAATTTTTTTAGCGCTCGAGGTACTGCAACTTGTCCTTGACGTCCCGCCAGTCATCGGCATCTTCCGGCGGGTCTTTCATTTCCGCAATGACGGGCCACAGCTGCGAGAGTTCCGCATTGATCTCGAGAAATTTCTCCTGGCCGGGCGGAATTTCGTCCTCGGAATAGATTGCCTCCACCGGACATTCAGGTTCGCACAGGGTGCAGTCGATACACTCGTCCGGGTCGATGACCAAAAAGTTTGGGCCCTCGTGAAAGCAATCCACCGGGCACACCTCGACACAGTCTGTCAGTTTGCATTTGATGCAGGCTTCGGTGACGACGAACGTCATGCTATTTCCTCGCGTTTCGGATCGCGTACGCTATTCGATGTGCGACGCTTATTCAAGGATGAACGGACCAGAGCCCGTCAACCTCACGCACCCGGCCGTCGTTCGCGAGTTTTATCAGGTGAGCGAGCAAGGACCGCTCCGCCCACGTGTAAAGTGCGGGCGCGACATCCTGGTAAACCCTGGGCACCAGTTCCATTGTGGTCAGCCCGGCATATTCTTCGACCGCGGCCAGCACCTTCGCCTCACGCGCCAGACGGTGCTGCACGATCCAGTCGATGACCCTGGACGGGTCGTCGATCAGGTCGCCGTGGCCCGGCAGCAGAGCGGCCGGCCGCAAGGCTCTCAGGTGGACCAGTGAATCAAGATAATCCTGCATATTGCCGTCGGGCGGATTAATTACGACCGTGGATCCATCAATGACGTGATCCCCCGTAAATACCCAGTTTTTGCCTGGCATGCGATAGCACAGATGATTCGACGCATGGCCAGGCGTGTGCACGGCCTCGAGCACAAACTCATCTGTCTCGAGCCGATCCCCATGCCGCAAAATACGCGTCGGCTGAAACGTCATGTCCTGATGCTCACCTCGCGGCGCGGGCATGCCGAGCACCTCGGCACCGGTCGCTGCAGCCAGGTACTTAACACCTGGCGAATGATCGGGGTGGGTATGCGTCGCCAGGATCCAGCGGATCGGGCCATCTGCCAGCCTGACAATATCATCGAGGTGCGGAACCAGGTGTGGCCCCGGGTCGAGCACGGCTATGTCCCGCACACCGAACAGATACGTGTTCGTACCTGGCCCGGTCATCATCGAAGGATTCGGCGCAAGCAGCCGCCGTACCCCGGCAGCAAGCTCTTTGTAGTGCGGAAGTTTGCTTGAGAAAGCCGTCATTCGCGGTCCCTGCTGCCTAGTCCGAATCCGGGTTGCCGGATTTCGCTTCCACGTACGCCCGGAGCAGCGACAGCGCTTCACCAAGCACGCTGTCGACAGGGCCGGCTATCGATTCAAACCCGCCTTCGCGATAACCGCCGACGGCGTACATCAATTTCACGCGGGTCCCGGCCTCCGTGTCGAAAAACTCCCAGGTCATGTTGCCTGTGGCACCCATCAGGCCGAGCGGGCCGAGCCCGCCGGTCAGCCGCAGCATAACGCCGCGGCTCACCGACGTGACAACCAGGTGCACTACGCCGTCATCACCGGGCAGCGTTTCGCAGAAACAGCCCATCGGCCGTGCGTCGATGCTCAAGCGGCTCGCATCACCAGCGACAGTATGTGCGGAATTCCACCATTGACCGATGTCAGCGATGGCCGCGTCCCAGACCAGCGCCCGGTCCGCCCTGACTATTTGCTCGTGCTCGACGACAAAGCCACCGGGCGCGACACTGGTAACATCCGCGGACGCCATATTCGCAATGGCCAGTGCCGCAACCAGGCCAGGGATTCTAAAACTCGGCATGAAGACTCCTTGGAATATCGCACCAGTGCGCAACTTTTGGCTCGCACGGTTCTCTTTCATGAATTATCCGGGCGTTCCGCTACGAAGGATAGCCTATTTGCGAGAGACGGCAGCACCCGTGTCATTCACACGGTAGGATGGGCAGTGATCGAAGCTGGTTGCATATCCGGCTTTACACCCAATTATTTATGCACAGGTGAAGTTTGCACCGGAGAAGGCGACTGATGCTGTCGGTATTCGTTTTTGTGTTCTACGCACTCGGCATTGGTTCCGCGATCGAGGCGGTGATGACGGTGCGCACATCGCAGGGGGCGGTCGCCTGGGCCGTTGCACTGGTCTCTTTTCCGTTCCTGTCGGTGCCCGCTTACTGGGTATTCGGACGGAGCAAATTCGAGGGCTTCCTCGAAGCTTACGAAGCAAACAAGGCCGAGATTGATTCGGTCGTCAATGAAATGCACCAGAACCTCAATACCGACGCACTGCAACCCTCACGGCCTGCCCCTGCCTACGATGCTATTCGTGCCCTGACAGGTCACCGGCTCGTCGGCAGGAACGATGTTGAGCTGTTAATCAACGGCGAGCGCACATTCGACAGCATCCTGGCGGGCATTGCTGCCGCCAGCGACTATGTGCTGGTGCAGTTCTACATGATCCACGACGATGGGCTCGGACGTCGCTTGCAGAACGCGCTGATCGAAAGAGCAAAGGCCGGCGTTCGGGTTTTCCTGCTCTACGACGAGGTCGGCAGCAGTGGCCTGCCCGCCAGTTACATTGCCAGGTTGACCGACGCGGGTGCCGAAGTTTCGTCGTTCCGGCCGACGCAGGGTTTCCGTAATCGTTTCCAGATCAATTTTCGCAACCATCGAAAAATTGTGGTGGTTGACGGCGAGATTGGCTGGGTTGGCGGCCATAATGTCGGCGATGAGTACCTGGGGCTCGACGCGGATTTCTCACCCTGGCGCGATACGCATGTGCGGATTGAGGGGCCGGCCGCAATTCAGCTGCAGTCTGTCATGCTATCGGACTGGTACTGGGCGACGCGCACACTGCCCGAACTCAACTGGCAACCTGAGCCGGCCGACGACAATGACATGCTGGCCATGATTATTCCTTCCGCACCCACCCAGAAACTTGAAACAGCAGGCCTCATGTATGTACTTGCACTCAACGAGGCAAAGAAGCGCATCTGGCTCACAGCGCCATACTTCGTTCCAGACGAGGCGGTTATGAAAGCACTGGAACTTGCGGCTCTGCGTGGGGTCGATGTGCGCATTATCCTGCCGGGTAAAGGTGACAGCATGCTGGTCTTCCTGGCGGCCTATCACTACGTCGCCAGACTTGCGAACCTCGGCATCCGTTTTTACGAGTATGTGCCCGGCTTCCTGCACGAAAAGGTTGCGCTGATTGACGACGACACATCGCTGGTCGGCACCGCTAATTTCGATAATCGGTCCTTTCGGCTTAACTTCGAAGTAACCGCCATGGTCTATGACGCAGCATTCGCGAAGAAAATGGAAAAGATGCTGCGAGCCGACTTCAAGCATTCACGGCAGCTGGTCGCCGAGGATCTTGATAAGCGCAGTTTCTGGTGGCGACTGAAAGTCAGCGTTGCGGCGCTTGCTTCGCCGGCACTCTAGATCGCCACTGAAATATTTCATATGAATTCGGAAGTGGATTGGCGCGTGGTATTCGAAAGTCTGAATGCCGCCGCCTGCAACGAACAGTCGCTCGTCCTCGCGTCGGCACAAATTCCTTACCAGCTGATTCATGATCAGCTCGGGTTTGCGCTGCTTGTGCCTGCTGAACATTCCAGCGCTGCCATGCGCGAACTGCGACTGTACGAAGATGAAAACCCGCCACCTGTTGCGAAACCACGTAATGCCGCAAGCTGGCACGATGCGTCACCGGGTCTGCTCGGCTATGTCGCAGTATTGCTTCTGGTCGCCTGGCTGGACGCGGTTGACGCGTTTTCATTCGACTGGGTTGCTGCGGGGCGTGTTGACGGTGCGCTGATTCGGAACGGTGAATGGTGGCGCCTGTTCACGGCTCTGACATTGCATGCCGGCCCCGTACACCTTGCCGGCAACCTTGTGTTTGGCTGCTTTTTTGGCCTGTTTGCAGGTCGATTGCTCGGCCCTGGCCTTGCCTGGTTCACCATTGTCGTCGCTGCGGCGAGTGGCAACCTCCTCAACGTCATGGTACTGGAATCGACGCACCGTTCGATCGGTGCGTCCACCGCGGTCTTTGCAGCGCTGGGGCTGGTCGCTGGCTATGTCTGGCATGCGAGACTGATGTCACAGGAACGATGGGTTTACCGGCTCGGGCCCGTTGTCGGCGGCATCGCGCTGCTCGCATTCACAGGTATGGGTGATGGCAAGGAGAATGTCGATATTGGCGCGCATGTGCTGGGTTTCAGCTGCGGCTTTGGTGCCGGCATCGTGCTGGTGCATGTCGCCCGCCGCTTGCAGTCGGCTCGCACACAGCTCATCAGCGGGCTGCTGGCACTGATTTTGCTTGGCATATCATGGCTGGCTGCCCTGTATGCCACGCATCCAGCGTCATTCATGTAGTATGCCCCGCCAACATTTCAATGTGCTCATAGCACTCAAAATATGAGGAACGAAATACTATGGCAATCGACACAGCCGCAATCGACGCGGTAAAAAACCTCGACGCCGATGCAGTCATCGGGTTTTTGCAAACAAAGGGACTCGCATTCGGACTGGATATTATTTCAGCCCTCGTCATATTTATTGTCGGCCGGATCATTATCCGCTTTGTCGTCAGCGCATTGCGCAATGCAATGCAACGGGGTGAGGTCGACAAGACACTTGAAACGTTTGTTTGCAACGTCGTCCGTATCGGCTTGCTGGTCGTTGTCATACTCGCCGCGATTGCGCAGCTTGGTATCGAAACGACCTCCCTGATTGCGATTTTTGGTGCTGCAGGTCTGGCTGTCGGCCTGGCGCTGCAGGGCTCTCTGTCAAATTTTGCCGCGGGTGTGCTGATCGTAATGTTCCGGCCCTACCGCATCGGCGATTTTATCGAGGCGGCTGGCATCGCAGGTACCGTCGAACTGGTACAGATTCTGACGACTTCGCTGAAAACGCCGGACAACAAGAAAATCATCGTTCCCAACAGCCAGATTATGGATAGCGTTATTACCAACTACTCCGCAAATGACAAGCGGCGCGTCGACATGGTGGTCGGCGTTGGCTACGGCGATGATCTCGACAAAGTGAAAAAGACCCTGCAGGAACTGGTGGGCGCCGATGAGCGCGTACTCGCTGAACCGCCATACACAATTGCGGTGTCGGAGCTCGCCGAAAGCAGCGTTAATCTTATCGTTCGGCCATGGGTGGCTACCGCCGACTACTGGGCTGTAAAGTGGGATTTGACGGAGGCAATCAAGAAGCGTTTTGATCACGACGGTATTTCAATACCGTTCCCGCAGCGCGATGTGCACGTGCATAACGTCACGAATACCTGACGGCAGGGAACATCGCGAAATTACCCGTCAGAGCGCTATCCTGGCGCGAACTGCTCTGAATCGCGGCTGGAAGTCGCTCCTGCGTCGAACATTTGCAACGCGTTCCAGCCGTAGAGGCTAATCGGTCACATCCGGTTCAATAAAGCACCAGCGAAGATTGGGTACCCGTTGTTTCAGTTCGCGCTCCAGGTGGTTAATACTGGCCACTGCTGCCTCGATTGCGATGGCCGGAGTCAATTTGATTTTTGCCGCCAGCATCGTGTCGGGTCCGTACTGGATTGTGATCGTATTGAACACATACTCGATATCCTCGTGATCGCGGATGATATCGTCGATGGCTTCCTGAATTTCCGGGTCAGCTGATCGCCCTACCAACAAGGACTTGATGCGCCAGGCGACGAACACCGAAATGATAATTAATATGACGCCGATACAGATTGAGCCGAGCGCGTCGTACATGGGATTGCCGGTGAAATGCGCCGTGATCAGGAAGCCCAGCGCCACGATCAGGCCAAGCTGTGCACCAATATCCTCACCAAGAACGACGACCAGTTCGGAATTGCGGGTGTGCCGGAGCCACTCGATGAATGGCCGCTCGCCGCGAATCTTGTTGATTTCGCGTATGCAACCCAGCAACGAACCCGCTTCCAGGAATATTGCGAATACGAGGACCAGCATCGCGACCCAGAGCATTGACAACTCTTCGGGGTGACCAAGCTTGTGCATGCCCTCATAAATGGAAAACAGTCCGCCGAGGCTGAACAACAAGACAGCGACTACAAAGCTCCAGAAATAACTAAGTTTGCCGTAGCCCAGCGGGTGCTCGGCATCAGGCTCCTTACGCGACTGCTTCAGGCCAAGATACAGCAGCACCTGGTTGCCCGTGTCGGCGTAGGAATGAATCGCTTCGGCAAGCATGCTGCCGGAACCCGTGAACATGGCCGCCCAGGTCTTCGCCAGGGCGATGCCGAAATTGGCCAGGAACGCATAGAGGATAGCGCGTGCGGTTGATCCGTGTGAACCTGAAGCCATCGACCTGTACCTGCCTGTAAACCATACTTGATCCGGGACGTTATAATACGTCTCTACTCATATCGATAGGCCGGAAGCCATGCGTATCCTGATTCGTAGTCTGACCCATCTTGCAGCGATCGGAATACTGACGTCTTGCGCCGCCCATCCGGATCCCATTGTGGACACGAAAGGTGTGGATCCCGATGCCCTCGCGACGGACTGGGAAGAATGCAAGGCTTACAGCCAGGAAGTCGAAATTCCCATCGGTATCGCGAAGGGTACCGCGACTGGTGCGGCCGTTGGCGCTGTGGCCGGGGCCATCGTCGGCGATGTGGGCACAGGAGCAGCGACGGGGGCATTGACCGGCGGCACCGGTTCTGGCCTCGATGCAGACCAGCAAAAGCAACAGGTTTTCAAACGCTGCCTGCGCGGCCGGGGCTACCGGGTGTTGAATTAGATCGCACGTTCCTGAATACTGTACGTTCATACAGTATTCAGGGTGCCATGAAACCTCATCTGCATAAAGGTCGCGGGGCCGTCTCCGGGCACGACGGACGTTTTGCCAGGCGATCAGTCGAATTCACTGCCGATGAAGCCTGGTCGCGCGCAGACCTTGCACCGGCGACGACACTCACTGCAATGCTGGCCGGCAAGATCATTGCAAGCAATAGCTCGCCGGATATTCCTTTCAATCGTTCGATCAATCCCTACCTTGGCTGCGAACACGGTTGTATCTATTGTTACGCACGGCCCAGCCACAGCTACCTGGACCTCTCGCCGGGTCTCGATTTTGAATCAAAGATATTCTACAAGCCGAACGCGGCCGAACGACTGCTCGCCGCATGGCAACAGCCCGGCTATGTTTGCGAACCGATAACAATTGGCGCAAATACGGACCCATATCAGCCGGCTGAAAAGAAACTCGGAATCACTCGCTCGTTGCTGGAGCTGTTCCTGAAACATCGGCACCCGGTCAGCCTGATCAGCAAGTCCAACCTGATCGCACGCGACATCGACCTGCTGGCTGCACTCAGCCGCGAAAATCTGTGCTCCGTCGCTATCAGTATGCCGAGCATGGATCGTTCGCTGAAGCGCATCATGGAACCCAGGGTTCCGTCCGCCGAGTCGAGATTGCAGACCATCCGGCATTTGCACGCGCACGGTATTCCGGTCAGCGTGCTGGTTGCGCCGGTCATTCCCGCGATCAATGATCATGAAATCGAGGCCATTGTCGCTGCCGTTGCGGCGGCAGGCGCGCGGCAGGTGCACTATATTTTTTTACGCTTGCCGCATGAAGTCAGCGTATTGTTTGAGAAGTGGCTTGCTGTCCATTTTCCAGAGCGGGCGGCACACGTGATGAGTCTCGTGCGCGAGGCGAGCGGCGGTCGCAACTACGAGCCGCAATTCGGCGTACGGCAACGCGGCCGCGGCCCTTACGCAGATATGCTGGGCCAACGTTTCAGGGCGGCCTGCCGGAAAAACCATGTCAATGACGGCCGTTACGACGAAAAACTCAGCTGCGCACTGTTTGAGCCCCCGGGGCAACGTCAGCTTGGCTTTGACCTGTAGGCGAAATCTGCACGTTCGTCGCGCCCGCGCCTCGTATCCTGACGTCTCCGGGCGCTGTAACAAGTCAACACAATCCAGGGTCCGCTAATGCAGAATCCAGCGATCTGGCGGTATAGTGTTCAGCCTGGGAACGCAGGATCGACCATTGCCGCCTGGCGGCGAACTAGGGCCCGGAGAATGAGTCTGATAAGGGGTCCTGATGAACACTGAAGCGCTGCGCCAAAATTAACAAACATGAACTCAACTATATGATTTATAAAGTATTTTTTGCACCGCTCCTGATTATCCCGGGACTGTTTTCAGGCACTGTCGCGCTTGCCGGGGACACGCCGGAGGAGGAGGACAGCAAGCAGATTACGGTACTGGATCAGGTCGTGCCGGTTGCCGACGACCTGGATGAGGGGCAGCGCGCGATCGATGATGGCACGGACGTGGCCGGCTCGGTGGGCCCACCGACCGAAGCCGATGAGGAAAAAAACCTCACGGATCGCGAGCTGTTGGAACTTGAGTTTAGTCGCTTTGCGCGTCTGAAAGAGAACGGCATGCTCGACGAAGCCGAAAATTCAGCCAAACGAGCGATAGAGATGTCAATTCGGTCTTCCGGGCCGACATCCAATGAGACGGGCAAAGCCTTGAGCAATCTTGCTACGGTTCAGTACGATCGGGGCGAGTACGAACTTGCGCAGCAAAACTTCCAGTCGGCCATCGATATTTTCATAGATAACCAGGATCAACTTAGCGTACGCCTGCTAAACCCGCTGAAAGGATTAGGCGCCGCGCAGCTCGAAGGCGGCCGCCCCGACCTTGCGGCAGAGACATTTACACGCGCGGCGCACATCAGCCATGTTAACGAGGGGCCACACAACCTCGAACAAATACCGATCCTCGAGGCACTCGCGGAAACCAATTTGCGCATGCGCAACCTTGACGCCGCCAAGGATGCGCAGGACATGATTTACGCCATCAACATGAGACATCTCGATGGCGATCCCATGGCCATGGTACCCCCCTTGATGCGACGGGCGGCGTGGCAGCGGCGCACGGGCTACGTTCTGGATGAGCGTGCAACCTACCGGCGTATCATTCGAATTATCGAGGACGCTAAAGGCAAGGACGATCTTTCCCTGATCGCCCCGTTGTCCAAGCTTGCGGAATCGTATTTTTATATTGATACGTCCGAAAGCACTTCGTTCCAGACATCGACGATTGCGACCGGCGAAGTGTATTTCAAACGGGCCGTCCGGATCGCGGAGGACAGCCCCGACTCAAGCTGGCAGATTCTGGCGAGTACGCAGATCGCACTGGCCGACTATTACAACTATCGTGCGGATCAAGGGCGCGCCCGGCGCAGCTATCGGGATGCTTGGGACTTGCTGTCGACCGACGATGAACGGCTTGAGGTACGCCACGAGGCGCTTGAACGATTGTTGCCTTTGAATGGTGAACCGATTTCCCCCTTCGTTGGCGATGCCACTCGCGAAGATGTGACGAGCGGCGATTCGGATCTGCGCAAAGGCAGTATCGTGGTTGCCTATGACGTAAGTTCGCGTGGGCGTGTAACGAAAGTCGAAGTCATTGAAGCGATACCGCCGGAATTCGAGGATATGCAAAAGGAGGTGGAGCGCGAGGTTCGTCACCGGATTTTCCGTCCGCCGTTTATAGATGGCGAGCCCGTCGAGTCACAAAACCAGGTGCTTACGCACACCTACTATTACCAGCAAAGCGAGCTCGACAAGTTACACGCTGCCGCGGCAACGGCTGACTGACCTGGCCGCATCTTGCATATTTATCCCATAGTAGGCGTACTGTGTCTGCTGGTCATCACAGCGGCGGACACAGCGGCTGGGGCAAGCCCGGACTGCCGCGATGGCTGGATTTGTATTGACGAAGTTCGGTACGACGGCTATATCGAGCTCATCGCCCGCAACCTTCAAACCTACCCGATTACCTATACGCTGCAGGCCCGGAGCCATAGCGCCGAAATCGAGGGGCCGGATACGGTAACCGCGACGCTGTCACCGTACACGCAGGCAACCGCCATAGTGCTTAGAAACCTGCGGCAGACGAACCAGAAGCCCTATTCGATCAAGTTGGGCTGGACCGTTGGCGATATGAATGCCAACCATGACGATGACCACCTGTATGCATTTCCTTACGAGGAAGGCCACAGTTATCGCATACTGCAGGGCTACGGCTCCCGCTTCAGCCACACGGGCCGCGAAGAATTTGCGATCGATTTTGATATGCCGGTGGGAACGCCGGTGCACGCGGCGCGCGCGGGTATCGTCGCGCGCGTGACAGAATCCAACGACAAAGGCTGCTGGGACGACGGTTGCGGCGCATACGCGAACTTTATCGTCGTATTGCACAGTGACGGCACAACCGGCGAGTACTATCATCTTGTAAAAGACGGCGCACTGGTAGAGGTCGGTGACAGTGTCGCTCGCGGCCAGAAAATTGGCTATTCCGGCAATACCGGCCATACCGCACTGCCGCACCTGCACTTTGCCGTGTACCGTGCGACGGACTGGGGCCAGACACAATCCATACCTGTTCGCTTCCAAAGCGCGGACGGTACAATCAATACGCCGCGTCGCGGTGGACGACACCAGGCCGCGTATTAGCACGGGCGATGCATGAATCACCCCGACACCAACGCAAGGACACGCTACCCACTATGTTCAATGATACGAAGCCAAGGACTCCGCCACGCAATGAAACGCTGCCAGGCCGTGCGGCACGCATGCCGGTGCCCGACCGGCACTTTATCAACGGCGCACCGCTGGTCGGCCCGTTTGACGCATCACTCAAGCAAGCCGTTTTCGGCCTGGGCTGCTTTTGGGGCGTGGAGCGTATTTTCTGGCAGACAGACGGTGTCTTCACGACGGCAGCGGGCTATGCGGGCGGGAGCACGCCGAACCCAACCTACCAGGAAGTTTGCAGCGGTATGACCGGTCACGCCGAGGTCGTTCTGGTGGTGTTTGACCCGATGCGTATCAGCTATGAACAGCTACTGGCACAGTTCTGGGAGTCGCACGATCCGACCCAGGGTATGCGCCAGGGCAATGATCGGGGTACGCAATACCGCTCAGCTATTTACACCCTGGATGGCGAACAGCAGCAGAGCGCCGAGCAGTCGCGCAAAACTTACGCAACAGAGCTCTCGGAGGCGGGCTTCGGTTCCATTACCACCGAAATCAAGCCGCTCGACGAGTTTTACTATGCCGAGGACTACCATCAGCAATACCTCGCCAAGAATCCGGATGGGTACTGTGGCATCGGCGGGACGGGCGTGAGTTGCCCGATCGGGCTCAAGCAGCCCGCCTGAGGTGGACGGATAATCTCGCAGCAGGGAGCGCCGCGGGCAATTTGTAGCGGGTTCTAGTATCGTCGCTGTTTCTCGCAATAAGTCGTCGGGTATCGAGTTGAACAGCAATAAGAACGAGCGGGTAAAACCGCGTAAACCGAGTCGAAAACAGGCAGAAGAGGCCGTTCGTACGCTGCTGCTATGGGCCGGCGAGGACACCCGTCGCGAAGGGCTTTTGGACACGCCCAAGCGGGTCGTTAGCGCGTATGAAGACTGGTTCAGCGGCTACCGGGACGATCCTGTTGCGGCTCTTGCACGTACCTTCGAAGAAGTGAACGGCTACGACGAAATGATCGTGCTGCGCGATATTGAATTCGAATCGCATTGCGAACATCACATGGCGCCCATTATCGGTCATGCGCACGTTGGTTACCTGCCGAATAACAAGGTCGTTGGCATCAGCAAGCTGGCCCGTGTCGTCGACGCCTTTGCGCGTCGCTTCCAGGTGCAGGAAAAAATGACGGCGCAGATCGCGAACTGCATCCAGGATGTACTGAGCCCAAAAGGGGTCGGCGTTATTATCGAGGCCGCGCACCAGTGCATGACCACGCGCGGTGTGCACAAAACCAACGTGACGATGGTGACGAGCCAGATGCTCGGTACCTTCCGCACCGACGCGAGAACACGCGCAGAATTCCTGCGCATGATCGACACGCGTCGCTAGCCGTTAGCGTCGCAGGGGTCGGTCAGGCGATCCAGGGCGACTTCACTCGGGTAACAGCGTCGTGTCACCTTTGTAATCCGGACCCAGCATCTGCCGTCGAACCAGTGGGATCGGCGGTGAACCGTAACTCAGGAACTCATCGTGGAAGCGACCCCAGGCCTCGCGACCGCCGCGTCCGGCGGTCCAGTCGTCGCGCAACTTGTTGATCATGAGTTTGCCGAGCGTGTAATTGAGATAACCCGGATCGTAGGTACCCCGGTTCGCCTGCTGCAGCGCATTCCCATAGTCCTGGAAAGCCTGTTCTTCGAACATTTTCCGGCTTTCCTCAACGCTCATCCCCCCGGTATGCAAGCCCAGGGCCGACATGTAGCGAACATTGCGTAACAGCGCGTTCAATAGCTGGCCAATCTCCACTTCCGGGTCGCCGTTGCCGAGTCCGGCATCCAGCATCATTTGCTCGGTGTAGTGCCCCCACCCTTCGGTGAATGTATAGGTTGAGAAATGCCGGCCGACGTTATTGTCGGTACGGTTGGCGTGCAGAAATTGCAGGAAGTGGCCGGGCCAGACTTCGTGTACGGATATGGCGAGCAAGTCTGCTTCGCCCGGAATATAAGCAAGCTGGTCTTCCTTGCTCCACGTCGGGTCCGGCGGCGCAATGTAATACACCGACGGCAAGCCCTTCTCGAACGGCCCCGGAATCTCGATATAAGCGGCATTGGAACGACGATGTGGCGGCGCCTCGGCAACCAGTGCGTCTTCGGTACCTGGTATTGACACGATGTTGTGATCCTCGACAAATTTTTTCAGCATCGGTAGCTGGCGACGTGCGCCGGCGACAGCGCCTTCGGGTGGCTTATCTGCCTGCACTTTGAGGACACAGTCTTTGATCGACAATTCAGGAGCGAATTCTGCGCACGCTTTCCTGAGCGTCGCGAGATTTCGATCGAGATCCGCCTGCCCCGCTGCCTTGAGTTCGGCAAGCGAGATATCCACGCCTTCATTATCACGCAACATTTTCAGGAATTTCTGCTCGCCGAGTGCGAAATTGTCAGTGGCCGTCTCTTTCAAGGACTCAAGCCACTCTGCCGACAGCCTGACGGCGTCCTGAGCGGCAGAATTCGCAGCGGTAAACTCTCGCTGCAACACCTCGTCTTCAACCGCCGCAAACAGTCCCGGGACGGTGTTATCGAGATAGCCTGCGAGACCTGAAAATATGCTGTACGCCGTGTTGATATAGGGCGCCGGCAATGGTGGCTGCAGATTTTCCTGCATCTGCTCAAGCATGCGCGGCACATTGGCTATGTATCGGGTGTACGCCTGGATGCGCTGCTCGATCGGCGCATATTCACGATCGACATAGACACCGAAGCCAAGACTTCGCGCGTACAGCAAAGGATTGTTTGTGATAAAGCCTGAGTCGCGCAGCGTAAACAGATCGGAGCGTAATGCCTGCACCAGGTAGTTGCGCTCGAATGCTTCGACGCCTTCAAGGTTTTTGTAGGCTGTCGTTGCGGCGATCACATCGTCCAGCCAGGCCATCTCATCAGCAAACGCCTGCATGCTCAAATCGGAGGCTTTGCCGTCGTATTCGTGCAGTCCGGCGTATACAGCTTGTTCGGGATTGCGTCTGTAATATTCCCTGATCGTCGCAGCGACATACTCGGGCCAGCTTTGTTGTAGTGCTGCCTCAGCCGATTCCTGCTGTGCGTGTTCAGGCTGCGCGGCATCCTCCTGCGCAGGCTGTTCACGGCTGCATGCGGTGAGTGCCACTGCCACCCATAGCGCTAACGTGATCGTTCGCTTCATTGGTTTTGCTCCAGTCTTGTTTTCTGTATTTGACTCGACTTGCTTTCTAGTCTTGCAGGCCGAGTTCACTCCGGCCTTGCTGGAAAGTAATGTCGACCGGGATTTTTGCGTCCGTCAGCCGATCGAGATCAGCCTGCAACTGACTGCCTATCACCCCTTTGCTCCTGGTCAGTTCAACGGCGCCTGCATAGTCCCCGTCGCCCTGCAAGGTGAGCAACAGCGAGGACAGGTCTGCAATTGCCGTTTCCATGGCTTCGAAATTAACGCGATACTTGCCGCTCTCCGGATCGCGCTCAAATGCGCCGTGTTCTGCAAAGAAATTGAAGCGTACCATGTTGGCCTGGCCGTGTGCGCTACTGGCCCCAAAACGAATGGAGCGAAAAATGCCGGCCATGAAGGTTACATAGTAGTCACGCATATCCACGTCACCCAGTTCCCCGTCGGCATTCAGCGCATTGATCATATACAGCCCAAGTATGTCTGCCTTGCCCTCTTCTATGCTGCCCGCCACATCGAGCAGTGCATCGCGCACCGTGCCCTTGCCATCGAGCGTATTCTTTACGCCGAGACCGTGTGCCACTTCGTGAAACATTGTGTTAGCAAAAAAAGCGTCAAAGGTAACGCGTAAACGCTGATCATCAACGACAAGCACGTCCGCGATCGGTTCAAGGATCTTGTCGAACTTGGCCCGCATCGCATTCTTGAGTTGCAGTCGCCGGGTACCTTTTTCGAGCTGCACCTGTTCGTCATTCGGCAGGTTGATGGCGATCGTTTTGGAGCCCGCGTTTGAATCTCCGGCGTAATACACGACGTCATAAGCATTCAGGTCAGAGTCCGTGCCCGGCGACTCCTGCTTGTACGCGTCCGGCACCGGTAGACCTGCCTGCAGCTCCGGCAAAAAGTTGGCATAGCGGCTGAGCCGGTTACTCCAGTCAAGGTCCTTCACCAGCACATAGGCCTCATAGGCGGCGCGGTAACCGAATAACCGGTCTTCGTAGGTTTCGATCGGGCCAATCACGAGATCAATATCGTTGTCTCTTACGTCCAGCCAGAACAGGTCGCTGGTCTGGAAGTCATCGCTTATAAGGGCCGCAGCACGCAACTTCAGGTAGGTCGCAAAATCCGCACTCTCTGCAAGGCCAGCCGCCTCGTGCAAGAGTGTCGCCGCATGTTTCAAAGGCTCAGCGTAGGCAACATGATACGGGACCAGCTTCAACTTGCCTTGCTCGTCGCGTCGTACCAGCGAGTACAGGCCTGTCTTGCCAGGAAGATACGCTGCCTCGAATTCTTCCTTCGTCATATCGCCTGGATAGAAATTGGCACCCAGCGGCTTCGGGCCGACGCCAGGCACGAAGGGCTTCTCCTCTGCCAGCCGATCCCAGGGACCGTAGTTGAGTTCAGCGAATTGCCGGGTTTCTCCCACACCCAGCGATTCAAGAAATGACTTGTAGTCATCGCCATAGGCCTGACGCCAGAAAAGATCGTCCATGATGGCTGAGGCATCGATCAGCAAGCCAATCATCTTCCGCTGCTCATCGCTCAGATCGCTAAGATCAGCGGTCAGCTTGAATTCCGCATAAATCTCGGGGCGCGGCGAAACCAATTCCTCCCCAGCCACGGTTGGCGCCGGCGGCGTCTCTTGCGCGCACGCGGCCAGGATAAAAACAGCCATTGCCGCAGCAGCGCAGCATCGAAAATATCGGAAGTTCACAACAAGCCCCAGCGATTTCGAAGCCATAATTATTACACAGCCCATACAGGACACCCACGTATTCGAAGAAGAAACAAAAGGACAGCCACG
>DDIS01000053.1 GCA_002338615.1 Proteobacteria bacterium UBA1844
GATTGCGACCGGCGTCAGCGCCGTGCGCCCGGTGACATCGCCAAGCGCGCTGATGTGCGCCACGTTGGTTTGCTGAAATTTGTCGGTTGGCACGAAGCCTTCCGCATCCGCTTTGACCCCCGCGGCGTCGAGATCGAGGGCGTCAGTATTGGCGCCGCGGCCCGTTGCCCACAGCAGGCAATCCACCGGCCCGAACTGCCGACCGTCTTCGCTGGTCAGCACAATACCGTCGGCCGTTTTTTTGACACTGGCCGGCACCACGCGGGTTTCGATCCGGGTACCGCCGGCCTGCATCGCCGCCAGCAATTCCGTGCCGAGCATGTTGTCAAAGGATCGCACTACGCCATCCTTGCGCACCACCAGCGTCGTGTCGCTGCCGAGCAACGTAAACACACCCGCCAGTTCCACGGCCACATAGCCGCTGCCGGCAACGAGCACACGTTGGGGTCGCTCTTCGAGCTCAAAGAAGCCATCTGACGTAATACCAAGCTCGGCGCCGGGCAGCTCGGGCACGAGCGGGTAGCCGCCGGTAGCAATCACCAGGCGCTCGGCCGAGTACGCCGTTCCATCGACGGTCACGGTATGCGGGTCACTAAAGCGCGCTTTGCCTGCAATGTAGGCGACCTTGCGCTTGTCGAGGTTGCTGGCATAAATGCCGTTCAGACGCTTTATATAGGCGTCGCGTCGCGCTTTCAGCGCGGCCCAGTCGTGGCCCTGGACCTTGATGTCAAAGCCATAGTCCGCCGCATGCGCGAAATGATGCGCGTGGTCCGCCGCATACCACATGACCTTTTTCGGTACGCAGCCAACATTGACGCAGGTGCCGCCAAGCGGCCCCGATTCCACTACCGCGGCCGTTTTTCCGTAGTCGGCCGCGCGCTGTGCATGGGCCAGCCCGCCGCTGCCGCCGCCGATTACCAGCAGATCATAGTGTTGCGTCATTCATACTCCCTTATTTGCCATAATTATGCCGAACTGGCAGCGGACCAGGGCAGGCCCTGTGCTAAAATTCCGGGCCTCGAAAGTCCTGCCCATAATCCATGAATAATCCTCTGCTCGATACGTCCGGCCTGCCGCGCTTTGCCGACATTACACCGGACCACGTACTGCCTGCACTCACTGAAATCATTGCGCGTCACCGTGAGCACCTCGACACGATACTTGCCGGATCGCAGGAGGCAAGGTTTGACAACATTGTCGCACCCGTCGAAGAAATGGAGCACGAGTTGTCGCGCGTCTGGTCACCCGTAAATCACCTGCAAACGGTGCTTGGCTCCCCCGCGTGGCGAGAAGCCTACAACGCTGTTTTGCCGATGTTGACAGAATATGGCTCCGAGCTATCGCAAAATGCGCGCCTGCAGGCTGCATACGCGAAAGTCGATGCGGCCCTGCCGGAGGGCAGCAGCGCGTCGCGAAAGAGCGCGTTGCAACATGCTTTGCGCGAGTTCAGGCTCGGCGGCGTTGACCTCGAGGAGAAAGCCAAAGCGCGTTTTCGCGAGATCATGCGTGAACTTGCGGCTATCCAGGCTAAATTTGATCACAACGTGCTCGACTCCGCCGATGCCTGGCAACTCGGCATCGATGACATAGCCGAGCTGGACGGCTTGCCGGAATGTGCGCTGAACCGGGCCCGGCAGGCAGCCATCCAGGCGGATCGTGACGGCTGGCTCCTGAAGCTCGACCACCCGACCCACGATGTCGTCATGAAGCACGCCGTGAACCGGGCTTTGCGCGAGAATTTTTACCACGCATGGGTGACGCGCGCGTCGGACCAGGCAGCGGATACCTCGTTCGACAACAGCGACAACCTGCAACACATTCTCCGCTTGCGCCAGGAAGCCGCGAACCTGCTCGGCTTCGCCACGTATGCCGACTACTCTCTGGCCACCAAGATGGCCTCGTCCGCGGATGAGGTCATTGGCTTTATTCGCGAACTTGCTGAGCGCACACGGCCGGCGGCAGAAAAAGAACTGGCCGAACTCCGCGAGCTTGCGGGCATGGCAATCGAGCCCTGGGATCTTGCCTTCTGGCTCGAGAAACTCAAGCAACGGAAGTTCTCGATTTCCAACGAAGTGCTGCGGCAGTACTTTCCGGCAAACCAGGTGATTGGCGGCCTGTTCGATCTCGCCCGGACACTCTATGGCGTAACGTTTGCGATCGACGAGAGCGTCGCAAGCTGGGATCCGGAGTCGCGTTACTACGAGGTTTTCAGCGAAACCGGCGAACTGATCGGCAGCTTTTATACCGACCTGTTTGCGCGCAGCGGCAAGCGCACCGGCGCCTGGGTTGATGACTGCGTAAATCGCAAGAACCTGGACGGCAAGGTCACGCTTCCCATTGGCTTTCTTGTCTGCAACTTCTCGCCACCGGGAGATGGCAAACAGGCATTGTTAACGCACGACGATGTCGTCACGTTGTTCCATGAATTCGGCCACATGCTGCATCACCTATTGACGCGCGTTGACTACCCGAGTATTTCCGGCATCAATGGCGTGCCCTGGGATGCTGTCGAACTGCCCAGCCAGTTCATGGAGAACTTCGCCTGGAATTTCAAGGTGCTGGAAGCGTGTTCCGAACACGCGCAGAGTGGTGAGCGCTTGCCGCGCGCCTTGTTCGACAAATTGCTGGCCAGCCGGCACACCGGTGCCGCCCTGTCGATGCTGCGGCAACTCGAATTCGGTCTGTTCGACTTTCGCCTGCACAACGAATCTGGCCGTGACGCGGATATCGACGTGCTCGGCTTGCTTGCCGAAGTACGTGCCGAAGTGTCTCTCATCGAGCCGCCGGCGTATAACCGTTTCCCGCATGGCTTCACACATATTTTTGCGGGCGGCTATGCGGCAGGCTATTACAGCTACAAGTGGGCCGAAGTGCTGGCAGCGGATGCGTTTGCAGCCTTTGAAGAGGCGGGCATATTTGATCGTGCTACGGCCGATCGTTTCCGCCGTGAGATTCTTGAAATAGGCGGCAGCCGTGACTTCATGGAGGCCTATGTGGCGTTTCGCGGTCGACGACCGAAACTTGACGCGATCCTGAGGCAAAGCGGCATCGCTGTCACATGAAGGTCGCGAGCTGGAACGTCAATTCGCTGAAAGTACGTTTGCCACATGTGCTGGAATGGCTCGCAGCGAACGACCCCGACGTTTTCGTACTGCAGGAAATAAAGCAGGTCAGCGACGCGTTTCCCACCGCGGAATTCAGGGAAGCGGGCTACTTTGCAGTTGCGAGCGGGCAAAAGACCTACAACGGCGTCGCCATCATCGCGAAACAGGAGCCACGCGACCCGGTGACGGATTTTCCGGGTTTCGAGGACCCGCAACGACGTATTTTGGCCGCGACCATAGACGATATCCGGGTAGTGAACCTGTATGTGCCAAACGGCTCCGAAGTGGGCTCCGACAAATACACCTACAAGCTCTCCTGGTTGCAGGCTCTGCACGGCTTTCTGAAAGACGAACTCGCAAAACACGAGCAGCTGGTCGCACTCGGCGACTTTAATATTGCACCCAAGGACGAGGACGTTTACGACCCCGAGAAATGGGGCGATGCAATTCTGTGCAGTCCGGCCGAGAGGGCAGCGCTTGGCGCAATTTTGAACCTCGGGCTTACCGACGTGTTCAGAAAATTCGAGCAACCGGAGGGCACGTTTAGCTGGTGGGACTACCGGGCGGCGGGTTTCCGTCGCAATGCCGGCCTACGAATCGATTTGATTTTGTGTAGCGAAGCGCTCACCAGCCGTTGCGCCGCCAGCTACGTGGACAAGGAACCGCGCAGTTGGGAACGCCCTTCGGACCACGCGCCCGTCGTCGCTGAGTTTCAAAACTGAAAAAAATGCCGACACTTTGGTGCAAAAAGCCGCATAGCATTGACATAAAGCTGAAAATAAACTGCGTACGGCGACAAACAAGCCGGTAAACTTGCACTCCATGCATGCGAATGCCATCAGTCAGGATCGTCGCAACGATTATGACGTAACCAACCAGGTGCAGGTCAGCAGTTCTGCAGCCGTTCGCGATGCTGTCCACGAAATTTTCACCAGCACCTTCCCCGGTGCGTCGTTCGATAAACTCTGGCTCGCCTTTTACGATTTCGAGCGGCTCTACACGGGGCGCTTTCCAGGTTACTTCGGGTGCGATACGACCTATCACGACATGCAGCACACGCTGGATATGACGCTTGCGCTGGCCCGCCTTGTGGCCGGGTATGAGCGCAGTGCCGAGCCTGCCGACCGACTCGGCGCTCGCCGCGCCATGATGGCGATCATCACCTCGCTTTTTCACGACTCTGGCTACATTCGCCACGAAAAACGTGACCAGGACTTCAACAACGGTGCCGAGTTTACGTTGCAACATGTCTCGAGAAGCGCGGACTTTTTGCGCCGTTACCTGCCCCAGCTTGGCATGGCGAAAGAAGTCGGGGTCGCAAGCATGATCGTGCATTTCACAGGCTATGAGATCGACCTCGACACGATCGAGCTCGAGGATCCACGCGATATAATCTGTGGCCACATGATAGGTACCGCGGACATGATCGCGCAGATGGCCGATCGCTGTTACCTCGAGAAGTGCCGCGACCGGCTATACATGGAGTTCGTGGTTGGTGGAGTGGCTGTCGAGCATGCGAAACCGGGCGAATATATGGTGCGCTACGAGTCGGGCCAGGACCTGCTCGAGAAAACACCGGGTTTTTACCAGCAGGTGATGCGTGAACGGCTGAATAACAAGTTCAACCGCATCTACCGCTATCTCGAGGTGTTGTACGACGGCCATAATCCTTACATCGAGGCCATCGGCAACAACATCAAGCATCTCGTCAAGATCATCTCGACCGGCAACTGGTCCCTGCTGCGACGCGAGCCGCCTTACTTCCTCGGGGTTGAGGGCGCGGCCCGCAACATGGAAACGCTGGTCACACGCCAGCTTGCCAGTGTCTCCGGGCACGGAAGGCGTGAACAAAGTCTCTCGATGCCTGCATAGCAACGAATCGCGACCGGCAATTGCAAGCAGGTATATGTTCGCGGCAAGATACATCTCCCAGCAACCAGGAACTTTCTCAATACTGCCCGTAGGAGCGCCGTCCCCGGCGCGATTGGGTTGGGTTCGCGGCTGGAAGCCGCTCCTACTGCATTCTTGAGTTCGTTGCCAACGATTCGGCCATGAGCATGCACGATCCCACAGACAGTGAGGATGAAAGAATCGCGAATGCGCTCGCGGCCATGCGCGCGAATCGCCCGCTGCGCGCTGAAGAGATCTGCCGCGATTATCTCCTGTTCAAACCCGGTTCCACCTTGCATATGCGGCTGTTGGGCCACGCGCTGATGAAGCAGAATCGCCTGTCCGAGGCAGAGCAACAGCTGCGGTTCGCGCTCGCACTCGAGCCGGATTCGCCAAAGTTGCTGGAGGATGTGGGCAGCGTGCTTGCCATGCAGGGCCGCTACAGCGAAGCGGTAATCTTCCTCGAAAGAGCAATCAGGCTCGACCCGCAGCTCGCCCTGGCGCACAAGAAGCTTGGCCAGGCGATGGCGGCGATGGGCCAGGGCAAGGAAGCAGATGCGGAGTTTCGCGAGTACCTCGAGCTTGACGAGAACAAGGGGGTGGTCGCCGAGGCAATCGGGCAACTGCAGGCAGGACAGTTCGACCAGGCCGTCGCTACCTTGAAAACCGCTCTGAAGAGCAACCCGGATAACGTGAATGCACTGCGCTATCTCGCCGGGGCGTATTTCAAAAAGAAGGTTCACCTTGATGACGCCGAAGCCATGTTGCGGCACGCTACCGAAATAGCACCCGATTTTGCCGGCGCGTGGATGCTGCTCGGCCCGGTCCTGATGGAGCGCAGCAAGTACGTGGATGCGATAGAGGCATTTCGCACCGCTGCCCGCCTTTTGCCTCTCGACGCGGATGCCTGGGGTGGTCTCGGCAACGCCTGTGCGCGTGCCGGCCGCATCGACGAAAGCGTCGAGGCATTCGAGCGGTCCGTTGCCCTTGACCCGGCGTCACCGGGAAACCAGATGGGCTATGCCCATGTGCTGAAAACCCTCGGCGACCAGGCCGCTTCACTGCGCGCCTATCGCAGCGCGATCAGGGCCAAGCCCGATTTCGGCGAAGTCTACTGGAGCATGGCCAATCTCAAGGTGTTCAGGTTTGAAAACGCCGAAGTCACGGCGATGGAGCAACAGCTTGAGCGCAAGGACCTGACCCGGAGCGCAGAAATTCATTTTCACTTTGCGCTCGGCAAGGCTTACGAAGACCTCGGCGACTATGACCGCGCCTGGCACAACTACCATACGGGGAATCAGCTGCAACGCAGCGAGGTTGAATACGACCCCGTGGAATTCAGTTTGCGCCAGGAAAAGATAATCGAGACCTTCAACGAAGATTTCCTGCGTGCCCGCGAGGGCAATGGCTACGACGCTGCCGACCCGATTTTTATCGTCGGCTTGCCGCGCTCCGGTTCGACGTTGATTGAGCAGATACTGGCCAGCCACAGCCAGGTGGAGGGTACCTCCGAACTGCCTATCCTCGGCAAAATTGCGGGATCAATTGGTCGCTACCGCCGCGACAACCGGCACTATCCCGGGTCAGTCACAGGATTGCGCGACAAGGATCTGCATGACTATGGTCGGCAATACATGGAGCAAAGCCGCCGCCACCGGCTAAGCAACAAGCCCTTTTTTACGGATAAATTGCCGAACAACTTTCCGCATGTCGGTCTGCTGCATCTGATACTGCCGAACGCCCGGATCATCAATGCGCGACGCCATCCGCTGGACAGCTGCCTTGGCGCGTACAAGCAGCTGTTCGGACATGGCCAGCATTTTACCTACGACGTGCTGGAACTCGCCGAATACTACAAGCTGTACCATTCCGTTACGTCGCACTGGCACCGGGTGCTGCCGGGCAAGGTGCTCGATGTGCATTACGAAGACTCGGTACTGGATCTTGAAGGGCAGGTGCGCCGCATTCTCGACTATTGCGGCCTGCCGTTTGAAGAACAGTGCCTGCGCTTTTACGAGACCGATCGTGCCGTCAGGACCGCGAGTTCGGAGCAGGTGCGCCAGCCGATTTATCGCGGCTCACTCGGTAAATGGCGTCGCTATGAAAAGCACCTCGAGCACTGGCGTGAGGATCTCGCCCAAATAATTGCCGGACTACCTGACAGGGTGCGCGATGCCGGTGCCTGAGACTATTCGAAGGGCCAGAGTGCGAGCCCGTGAATTGCATTTCGTATGTCCATGGTCAGGTTCACGCTGAGCAGGCGTTCATTGTGAGCCAGGTCGTACAGTGTGATCGTCGAAGGCGACGACCCGCCCGCGACGACTGTATCCGACAACACGCAGAGCCCGCGTGCAAAGCCTGCTCGCGCAATGCCGCTGCTGTCGGTGTCAACATGTTCGAGATCGTCTGCATTGTATTTCGGAACCACCATCGCACGATCTTCGGCATCCGTACTGCGTCCCGAGTAGCGCAACGCATTTGCAGCGCTGTCGTTGAAAATGACGCCATCCCGGAAAGGCCGGGCGTTATGAGTGCCGGGCGGCAATTCAACGGACATGAGGATGGTCTTGCCGTTGAAATGCAACATGCCGCCGGTACGGAGCCCCGACAGGTACATGCCATTGCTGTTGCAATAGATATTGTTGATGTGCAGCTTGTTCAGCATCAGCGGGCCGTCGCTTGCAGCCGGATCGAAAATGACGCCCTTGAACTGGAACTCTTGCTGCTGCACCTGCATGGCCCAGTGGAATTCGCGCTGATCGAGATCAAAAGCCAGGATGCTGTCGAACCCGGTTGAGGTCAGGAACAGGGTTCGCCCGTGCACGAAGATCTCGTGGCAGTGCTTCAGGTACGGGTTACGCCAGGAACCGATCGTCTGAAAGTCCGGCGAGTACGCGAATAACTCGTCGCTCGCAGCGATGAAGACGATCTCGTCGTCGAATGCGATGCCACGCAGCCCCCGGTCCCAGCCGCGCCCGTGCCAATCGATGTCGCTGCGATTCCAGTCGATGGTTTGCACCACCGACTTTCGTGCAAGATCCACCAGGTACACACCGCCGTGACTTTGTCCCTGCTGGCTGCCGCGCACGACGGACGTTGTCAGTAGTGCGGCTATTCAGGCACCCCTGTTAAAAGCGTTTGCGCAGGCTCAGGCTGATGGTGCGCGGCCGCTGTATGGTACGTAAATTACGAAAACGCGGATCGCCAAACCACTCCGATGCCGTGTCGTTGTATATCAGCGCATTGATGCCCCTGTCATTCCAGACGTTGCGAGCCATCAGCGAGACGTCCCAGTCGTTCACGAAGTTAATGCCAACCTGCAAATTACTGCTACGCCAGGACGGAATTTTTCCGTCGGGGTCGTTGTCGAACGATGCGTCCAGATTGTCCCAGGTATCCGACTGGTAACTGGTGTCATAACGGAACCACAGGTCGCCTTTGAGCCCTGCGAAATTTGGCACCGTGTACTCAAGCGCCAGCCAGTATTTCTGATCTGGCGAATTCGGCATCTCCTGGCCGTCTTCGAGGTACAGATTGCCACGCGGATCAAAGGTGTCGCCCGAGTATTCGGCATTGTTCAGGAACACACTGCCTTGCAGCGAAAGATTTTCGCTTACCTGCCATTCACCATTCAGCTCCAGGCCATCACTCACGCCTTCTTCGCCATTAAAGGTGCCCCCCAGCCACCAGGGTCCGTCGACTCTCGCATTGATCTGGATATCCGACCATTTCATGTGGAACAAGGACACATTGAGCATCACGCGGTTGTCCAGCCACTGGCTTTTCAGTCCTATCTCGTAGTTTTGCAACAAGTCTGGCTTGTAGGTTTCCGGAATTGACCCCGTTGCGGCCGCTCGTGGGCTGTTGTGCCCACCGAGCCTGAAGCCTTCGCTGTAGGTAAAGTAGACCATTTTGTCATCGGTCAGATTGTACTGGGTACTGAATTTCAGCACTGTGTCGCTATTCGTGCCGCTGCTGTCGAATACGCCCTCACCGGCGCCGTAGGAACCGAATGGCGGGAAGCCGCCCGGCGCCTGGTATAACTGGTGGTCCTTGCGGTCGAACTCGAACCAGCGAACACCGCCGGTCACACTCCAGTCGTCGGTCAACTGGTAGCTGACTTCGCCGAATACCGCCGTTTGCTTGATGGTTTTGTCGTAATTATTGACGTAGGTCTTGATCGTGGGTTCGAGCGGGCAGGCTACGTCGTAGCCCTGGTTGTTGTAGTAACACGCGTAGTAATTGGCTGCTGCCCAGGCATTGGTTTGCTGCAGCGTGGGCAACCACGCACCGTACTCCCAGGCATCGTGCAGGTCCTCGTAGAATGCTCCAACCATCCATTGCAGCTTGCTGTCGGTTGTCGACGTCAGCCTCAGTTCCTGCGAGAAACGTTCCTGTATCTGGAAATTGAAAATGGAACCAAACTCGTACTCGAAGTCATACGGCGTAAAGCCGTTGTAGATGCCGTAGTAGCTGGTCTGCCACTGGTTGTAATACATGTTGTCCCACTCGTAGGACGAGTCGCGCTCGAAATACGAGGTTGTCGAAACAAACTCGGCGAAGCCGAGGTCACCCTTGAAGGTTGCGGCCGCCTGCCACCAGTCGTCGTCACGATATTCCTCGAAGAATCTTGTGATCTTGAAGTCACCGAGGAAGGGGTCAGACTCCCAGGTTCCGTCGGCCGTGCTGTTCTGTAAAATGTAGTTGATATCGGCGGACCAGTTTTCACTGATGTTCCACAATGCCGCGAGACGTCCACCCGACATTTCGTACACATTCTGGTCGTCTTTCGCAATCGCGGAATTGTCGAGCGGGCTGCCATAGGCGCCCGCCTGGTGTGCAAGGTTTTCGCCAACTACATTGTCGACATAGCCACCATCGCGCGATACAAATGCAACGGCGCGCAACGCGAGTTTGTCATCTGCGATCGGTATGTTGAGGTGGCCGTTCAGGTCATAACTTGAGTCCCCACCGTCGGTGGTGGCAACGAGGCCATCGACCTGACCCGAAAAGCCGTCAAAATTCGGCTTGTTGGTGATAATGCGCAAGGTCCCGGACTGCGAACTCGAGCCAAACAACGTTCCCTGCGGGCCGGGCAGTGACTCGACGCGCTCGATATCGATCATGCGTACTTCGGGCTGTTGCGAAATCGAGGTGACCGGCTGTTCATCGAGATAAACAGCAACCTGGCTGTCCGTTCGATATTCGGCCGAGCCCGTCGTAATACCGCGCATGGACAGGGAGTTGCGGCCCGGCATGCTGTTCACGAGCGATGCACTGGGAATCGCCTTCATATAGTCTTCCATATTCTTGAAGACCATTTTCTCGATATCGGTGTTTGAAAATGCCGTGATGCTTTGTGGCACATCCTGCAGGCTGATCTGGCGCTTCGTCGCCGTGACGATGATTTCCTCGATACCGCCGTCGTCGGCCCCGGTGCTTGACTGTGCGAGTGCATTGGCGGCCGGGTACAAAGCACCCATCATGGCCATCGAAAGTGAGCTTACGGTACCTGGTCGCCAGGCGTACTGCTCAGCATGATTGTGACCGGACTGGATGCGGAACTGCTCCAGCAGCTTGATGCCATCAATGGACATAAATGTTCCCCCCGACGTTATGGCCGGCTTGTCAACAAGCTGCAGGCAATGCAATTGCCGAGCCCGGCCGCGCAGAAAGCTTACACCCGCCTGCATTGGCATGGCAATCCATGACTTAGGCGGTATTGTTATTTGCACGTCTCTGCCAGTGCACCCGCGAAATCCACTCGAGTCTCTTCAATACAAGGCACCACGCGATGAGCTCAGGTGACCACCTGTAACATCGAACTGATAGGCTGTTCCTCCCGCCCCGGACCATGACCGCAGATTAAATGAAGCACCGGGTGCCAGTCGGTACACGGAGATGTCATGCATCGACAGCGGCTGATCTTCCTTGCAGGTTTCGGGGAGCACTGACGATTCAATGAAATAGACGTACGGAGTTTCATGCTCGGCCGTCGAGAAAATTCGGACGTCCCCGGATTCGGGATCGAGATGTACCGCGGTTTCCCGATCCGCAGCAATCGCCCTCGCATCTTGTGTCCAGCCATCCGTGAGCAAGCGCGCCAGCATCGTCACCGTGCGGCCTATCCGGTCATGCTCGATGAGGTGCTGGTCGGTGATGATATTCGCGAGACCAGGCAGGTGCAGGAAATCCCGGTCGAGCGTCAGGTCCTCGTTATACGGGTTTGCGAGGGCTCGTGCGGAGGTCAGGCTCGCGGGTGACATTGCCGAGTAGCTGAATTCGCCCAGGATCGCCATGCCTGCACTGGTACCACCGATTGGCGCAGGTTTGGCCGCGACAAAATTGATGGCATCCTCGACTGGGGTTCCTTTCCAGAAGCGCAGGTAATTCGACTGGTCGCCGCCAGCTATGAACAGTGCTTCCGCGTGCCTGATCTTCCCGATCACAAACGCGTTATAGGCGTCGTCGCGGCTCGTGAACACAATCGTTTCCACGGAATCGCAGTTGCACAGGTTCAGGATGTACTGGTTATATTCGTCGGCGCCCGAAGCACGCAGTACCACGAAGTCTCCACCGCCGGATTTCTCACCCATGCGCACATAGTTGGCATCGATATCATCGCCACCACCTTGCAGCACAACGAATCCGCTGGTCTCGGTAACTATGTCGTCGGGATCACCGGCGACGTAATACGCAAAGCCGTTCCTGCCCGTATTGTGTACGCAAGCAGGCAGCGACAACAGCAACACAACAACAACACTGGTACGAAACATTCGAATTTTTCCTACCCCTGTGAACCTTCACCGATCATGCGCACCCACCTGCGATCACGATTTGAGTCAGCGGCTACTGTCCCCGGGTTTGTTGTTCCCGCCACAAGCGCACTGCCTGAAACTCGCGACGATCAAGTGGCCGGAGCGCCAGCGATGCCGCAATGAGCGCGGCAAAAAAAGCGTACACGAAATCCGCGGCGTTCAGCACTTCATCGAAAAACACGGGCCAGGTCATGGTCGTAACATTCCACAAAATGATGAATCTGTTAGTGCCCAGCTCGTCGGCCGTGGTACCGGCCGATATGTAGACGATGGCGGCAAACACGCCAGCGAGGGTGACAACGGCGGCGAGCAATGGAAATCGCCAGTTGAATCCCTGGCCGCCTCGTCGTACCGCGAGGCCCACCAGCACGCCCAGAAACAAGGATACCCACGGCAGGAATCGCTCCAGTGTTTCGGTCAGAATTGACCAGAGGACGGCGAAAACGATGCATACCATGATGCCGGCAAGAATAGCCCGGCCCACAGACTGCGCTTGTACTAGACGCGCACCGTCTGCCGCGGTCGGTCGCTCGTGCTGTCCTGGTTCGTGCTTTTTCCGCAGTCGCAAGACCTGTTGATTTGGATCGTAAGCCACCGTCTGATGCGCCCCTCGCAACCACCGCGCCGCAGTCAATACCGACCGAACGACCGGTTGAGCAAAATCTCGGCTTCTTTGCGCAGGTGCTCGGGGATATCCGCATCGTCGAGCACCTTGCGCGCAAGCGCCGGATCAGTCTGGTACAAATGATAAACACGCGCCACTTTCGCCTGCCCTTTCACGTCCGGGTCGGTAATGCTGTCGATGAGGCGCAGCTGATCCGCCGTGGGTTCTGTCCACTGTTGTGACAGCGCAAGCACAGCCCCGTCGTACTCGGCTCCTGCCGGAAGGCTGCGAGCCCACTGGTACGCCGCCTCCGGCTCGCTGGCATACCATTGCATGGCAAGCATGCTTGCTGCCTGGGTGCGTTGGGCGTCGTTTCGAATTTGCGGCAGTACTGCCAGGGCCTCCTGCGGGCTTTGCCCCCCCTGGCGGCCGACTAGCTGCAGGTAGGCCATGTCGCGAGTGTTGCTATCGGCAATCTGCTCGGCCATCTGCCGGGCCAGTGAAAAATCCCGGTTCGCAATATTGCCGATGACCGCAGCTTGCAGGGCAGGATAGTCCGGTTCACCCTGAAACTGTGCAACAAAATTCATCGCAGCAGCGCCCGATCGTGTCTGCACCAACTGTTCTGCAATCTGCTGGCGCCACACCGCCTGATTCCCCGGGCCGAGTTTTGGCAGGAGGCGCAGCGCTGCGTCAAGGTCTGTTTGCACCAGCATCCAGGCCGATGAGCCGAGAATCTGATCAACGGTCTTGTCGTCGTGAGACAAGACCCAGTTTATCGCCGCATTGGAATCGGTTTGAAACCAGTTTTGTGCGATCTCCTGCATCGCTGCGTCCCGAAGTGGCCCGCTGTCTATCATCGTGAGGTACTCAATGGCGGATTCGGGATTGATTTGTGCCACTTGCGAAATCACGACAGACACTGCCTGTTGCCGCCGTTGCTGGTTGTCAATCGCAAGTGCCTCGGTCAGCGCGAGCCGGGGATCCTGCTGTGCAACGTGCATCAGTGCTTGCAGCTCAAGCATGGCCTGATCATCGAGATCGGCATTGTTCGCTCGCATCCAGGCAAGTGCGGCGCCCGGGTCGCTCTCTGCCAGACGTTCAACAATCGCCTGGGCGAACATTTGCCTGGCTTCGCTTGAAGTGGAATTTGCAAACATTTGTTTCGCCGCATCAAGATCGCTCGCGGCCAATGCCTGGATGGCGAAATGAAACTCCGGTGTGCGCGAGAAATTGCCACCCTTGGCAAGAGCCGTTTCAATCACCGCCAACGGATCCAGGCGCGCCGATTCCGCTTGCAGCGAGGCTTTGTAGGCTGCAGCGCTCGCCGGATGGTCGAACAGCTCGGCAAATTGCATGGCTGACCGAGCGCCGGTCTGTGCCAAATAGTTCGCAAGCCAGGACGCTGCCATCCTTTGATCTTCACCTTGCAAGGCGGTATTGATATACGCGATCGCCTCGGCCGGCGAGTGATCCGCAAGGCGATACAGGTAGCGGGCACGATTGTTGCGATCCGGTGCGATGCCGAGTTCCGTCTCTATCCGCTCCGTAATTTCGTTGCCCATATTACCGAATGCGTCAAAAAGACTTTGTGCCGCAAAGTCCCTTGCGGCGGCCGGCGCCTGTATTTTTGCCGCAATCAGGGCATCGGCAAGGTTCTTGCGTCCCCAGGTATTCCAGACCGTGCGCTCGATGCTTTTATCGCCACGGAAGTAACTTGTCCGGGACAGCGCGAGGGCGGATTCGGGGTCGACTTCGGTAAGCCGGAAAAACAGGACGCCCAGTGCATTTGCCCGCTCGGGCGCATCGGCGATACGCTCCGCTGCAAAAATGAGGTCCTGCAGTTTCGCGGCACCCGAGCGGCCGGCCAGAGCATACAATGCTTCAGTCCGATTGAACTCGCTGGGTAGCTCGAAAATCGCCTCGATCGAGGTCAGCGACTTGAAACCCTCGTCACGCAACTTTTCTGCTTCTGGTTCAGAAACCTTCGGTGCCGCGACGATGTCACGTACGACCGTGCGTTCTGTGCTACCTGCAAACTGCGCACCGTTACGGTAAACAGACCATGTGCCGATCGCTCCCAGCAACACACCGCAGATTACGGCAACGATTGCGATCGCAGTCTTCGTCACGTTTCAGGTCTCCCGTGCAGCTACCGCCGCTGTAAATACGACATCTGTCGAGCTGTTTAGTGCCGTTTCCGCCGAGTCCTGCAAAATGCTGATTGCAAATCCTACCGCAACAACCTGCATGGCAACATCGTCGGGGATGCCAAACAGGGAACAACTGAGCGGTATCAACAACAATGAGCCACCGGCCACACCCGATGCACCACACGCCGAGAGTGCGGCAATGACGCTCAGCAGCAGTGCCGTGAAGATATCGACATTGATGCCAAGCGTGTGGGTTGCGGCAAGCGTGAGCACGGTGATCGTAATTGCCGCACCACCCATGTTGATCGTGGCGCCAAGCGGTATGGACACCGCGTAGGTATCTTTCTGCAGGTTCAGCCGCTCGCACAATGCCAGGTTAACCGGAATATTGGCCGCCGAGCTGCGCGTGAAAAATGCAGTGACGCCACTTTCGCGTAATGCAGTAAATACCAGCGGGTACGGATTCCTGCGCGTCTTCAGCCAGACGATGAGCGGATTAACGAGCAAGGCCATGATAAGCATGGCGCCGAGCAACACCGCCAGCAAACGGCCGTAATCTGCCAGCACTGATAAACCGCCTTCAGCCAGGTTGCCGGCCACCAGCCCGAAAATACCGACAGGTGCCAGTCGAATAACGATGCGCACAATTTGCGTGACTGCATCTGAAAGATCAGCCAGCGCCTGCCGGGTCGCGTCCGCGGCCCGGTGCAGGAACAGGCCGAGCAACACACCCCAGACGAGGATGCCAATGTAATTGCCTGTCAGTATTGCATTGATCGGATTGTCGACCAGTTTCAAGAGCAACTCGCGCAACACTTCGCCGATGCCCTGCGGCGGATTGAGGCTGCCTTCGACGACTTTCAGGGCCAACGATGTCGGAAACAGGGTGCTCATGATGACCGCGAGGAGGGCTGCGGCCAGCGTACCGGCCAGGTACATGAGAATAATGGGCTGCATCTGGCTCGCGTGACTCGTGCGCCGGTTAGCAATCGCCGCGGCCACGAGCACCAGCACAAGGACCGGCGCTACCGCTTTTAAAGCTTTGACAAAAAGTTCGCCAAGCAGCATTACCGATCGCGCCGCTTCAGGAACCACGAGCGCAAGCACAACGCCGGCGATGATGCCGACGAGGATTTGCAATACCAGGTTACTGGCCAGTCGGGATGCGGCTTTGATCATGGTTGGGCTTCCAGGTGCACTGTCCAGTTCGGATGCATCAGCAAACTGAACAGGAACGACGAGGATACCTTGTCAGTAATCGAGTGCTGCTGTCCGCCATGTTAGAATTTTTTTGGTAGCGACGGCCTTACTTTAGCAAAAGGCCGCATGGGGTGCGATTTAATTGACCCTGCTCCGAGGGATTTTCTGCCTGGGTACATCCAACCGTCAGGTTTCGCAACAGGATGCCCTTCGGGATCTCCAACAGCAATGTCCCATTACGCAACAACTCGTATAACAAGGCCCCGACTTTACGCCTGGCAGCTGGCCCTGCTTGCGGCTGCTTTTATTACTTTAACAAGTAACTGGGAGTTATTCGGGACGCTCACTCATCGGCTCGATCTTTCGTCGCTGGCCGGCGCCGGATTCATGTTGTTAATTCCACTATTGATAATCTTTGTACTGACCACGTTGTTCCTCCTGCTTGGCGTGGGCCGGGTTTTGAAAGTCATTATCGCTGCGAGTCTGATTGTCTCCGCGGTACTCAGCTACTTCATCAATGAGCTAGGAGTGGTTTTCGACAAGGACATGTTTATCAATGTTCTCGATACCATCACTGAAGGCAATACCGGCGAAGCATTCGAGCTGCTTTCCTGGCCACTTGCCTGGCACGTGCTGTTGTTCGGCGTTGTGCCGGCCTTGTTGCTGCTGTTGCTTCGAATCCGGACCACCCGTCCACTGCTTGAGTTTCGCAATCGGGCCACGGTGATAATCACCGGCTTTGCGCTTGTCACCGCGCTTGCGCTTTCGAATTACCGCTATACAAGCTACTTCGCGGTGGAAAACCGTGACCTTCGTCACCAGGTCGTGCCTGTTACCCCGCTGATCTATGCCGTCAAACTGGCTCGGGATTCATTCGAGAATCCTGCTCCGTTCGTTGTTCTCGGTGCCGATGCCATGCAGGACAAGACCGTCAACAAGCGCACGGTCGGGATCATGGTGGTCGGTGAGACGGCGCGCGCGGATCATTTTTCTTTACTGGACTATACGCGACGGACCAATCCCCGGCTGGCACTTGAAGACGACCTCGTTAGCCTGGATGCACGGGCCTGTGGTACGTCGACGGCCTACTCCGTGCCTTGCATGTTCTTCTTGCGCGGGCAGGAGCAGTATGATCCTGAAGACGCGCGGGCGGAGTCCAATGTTCTCGACGTACTCGCGGCGGCCGGTGTGGAAACAATCTGGATTGATAATAACTCCACCTGCAAACATGTTTGCGACAGAATCGAAAGCCGTAATCTGCGACTAAGGGCCGACGGATCGATGCAATTCGACGGCGACTACGACAGCTTGCTGGTCGATGTAACGAATCAGCTGCTGGACAGGGATGGCCCGGACCTGTTGATCGTGCTGCACATGATGGGAAGCCATGGCCCCGCGTATAGCCGTCGCTATCCGGAGAAGTTCGCAACTTTCGAACCATACTGCCACGAGCTGTCGCCGACGGAGTGCAGCACATCCGAAGTGACGAATGCCTACGACAATTCAATTCTGTACACGGACTATATTCTTGATGAACTGATCGCACGTCTCAAACAACATCGTGACGACTTTGATTCATTCCTGTTTTACGCCTCGGATCATGGTGAATCCCTGGGGGAGGACGGGGTCTACCTGCACGGCCTGCCTTACCAGCTTGCACCGCGTGCGCAAAAAGAGGTGCCAATGCTGGTATGGCTTTCGGGGGACTACGCGGCCGATCATCATATCGACCTGCTGGATCCTTCGATAAACACGCCACAGCATGCGTCCCACGACAGCATCTCGCATACTTTGCTCGGTCTTTACGATGTGCGGACCAATCTCTACGCAGCGAACAACGACCTTTTCGCGGCGGCACGCTCCTTCACCCTGGCGGCGACCCGATAGCCCTGTGCACGCCGTTGGTTCGGTTTTTATTTTTTAAAATCAGGTAGTTGGCGGTTTACCTCGCAATATGCGTCTAACTAACAGACAACGCAAATTACGGGAGATACGCCATGATGAAACATGCAAAGATCGGCGCGGTGCTTTTTGCTCTGTGGGGTTTGTTACACATTGTCGGGGGCGCAGCGATCCTGCTGGCGGCCCTCGAAAGTCCTGACCAGGGATTCGCATACTACCGCGCACCGGATGCGTCGTACTCCACGCTTGCTGGCAACGTACTCGCGTACCTTGCGTTCGGCTTTGTCTGGATCGGGGCCGTAGTGAGCTTCGTCGGTATCCGATACAACTTCAGAAACAGCTACCATGGCCTGATGTTGAATACGGCACTGGTCGGCTTTACCGACCTCGGGCTGCTACTATTTCTGGTAATGCCAGGCCACCTCGGCTGGCTGGATGCGGCGCCCGGCTTGTTGTTGTTTGTCGGCGCGGCGTTGTTTGGCGGTATGGCCTGTCGCTCAACTCTTGGCACAGGCACGACCAACAACAGGGGGCACGCGCATGAGTAGCACGACGCACACACCCGAATTGGTCGAGCGCGCGGCTGCCGGCGACAGAGCCGCGTTCGATGCGCTGGTCGGTCCATTAAAGCCGCAGGCCCGAGGTGTCGTGCGTCGCATGATCGGCCATCCTGAAGACAGCGAAGACGTGCTGCAGGATGCGTTACTCAAAGCGTGGAACGGAATGAAGTCGTTTCGGCAGGAGTCGCAGTTCTCCACCTGGTTTCTTTCCATTGTTACGCGAACCACGATCGACTTCCTGCGTGGCCAGAAGCGCTGGCGCCCCGAGGCGCAAGTAGCCTATGCGAATCTCTGTGCGCAATCAGAGGAAATGAGCGGCGAGGTGATGGCGCACTTCGCGGCACCCGATTTTGCTTACGAGGTGAGGGAGCATATTTCGTATTGCTTCAGTTGCGTCGGCCGTTCGTTACCACCCGACGAACTCGCAGCGCTGGTATTGCGGGATGTCATCGACATGCCGGCAAAGGATGCATCGGCAGCACTGGGAATTTCGGATTCAGTCCTGCGGCATCGGCTTGCCGCCGCGAGAAGTGCCATGCAGGATCGCTTTGCGGGACTCTGCACGCTGGTCAGCAAGACGGGTGTTTGTTACCAGTGCGAAGGACTGCGAACGATTGCGCCAGAGAACCGCAAAGGCGGACCAATTCCGGACCTCGACGATTTCCAGGCGCGTTGCGACGTTGTGCGCAACTGTACGTCGACGTCGATGCAGGAACTGCACAATCTTTTCTGGCGCCGCACGAGCGATATCGAAGATACGGGCCTCGGCTCCGTGAAACCGGAAAGCGGCTGCGGCGAAAGCGGGACTGTCGACTGATACGGCAGGCGCACAGTTTCGGGAATACTGCTTGCGGGGTTCCTTTGCCAGGGCGGTCGGATTTCCTGCTCATTTTCGCGCCGACTATTGAACGGGTCGTTTTCTTGGCCGACGAACTGGTGGATGGGTAGTTACCTCTGGGCCTGGACCCTGGCGCACTGACAGTTTCCCCAACGACGAAATCGAGGCCCTGAGTAATTTGGCATTCGAGCCCTTGCCGGGCACTCGGTTCGCGTCCATAAAACTGCCCATAAGCACCGGTTTTTCAATGGAAAGTAGGTCAATTACTGGATATAATTACAGGGTCTTCAAACCCGCACAGAGGAACCTGTCATGGCCAGCGAACCCACACCGATCGAGGATCTCGATCGCCACATCCTGAACCTGTGTGGCCGCATCAACGCGGCCACCTTCGAATTGCTCGTACTGATTCGCGAGTTCGATGAACGTGCCGGTTGGCTCAAGTGGGGCCTGCACAATTGCGCCGAGTGGCTCGCCTGGCGCTGTGATCTCAGCATGACGACGGCGCTTGAAAAAGTGCGCGTCACACACGCGCTGAAATGGCTGCC
>DDIS01000075.1:0-10083 GCA_002338615.1 Proteobacteria bacterium UBA1844
CGCCGCGCAAGCGCGCGTGTCGGCCGCGCGAGCAGTCGTGGAGCTTCGTCGCCGGGAGCGACGTCCGGATCCCACGATCGGTCTCTATGCCGGACGCGAAGGTGATGATGATCAGATTGGCATTCGATTCTCGATTCCCTTTCCAGTGAGAAACAGCTATCGCGCCGAGGTCGATGCTGCGAGTGCCGATCTCAAGGCCTTGGATCAGTCGGTGGCGAACGACTACCGGCAGCTGCGCGCAGAACTGATCGCGGCGCAAAAGCGCTACGAACTGGCGCGAACTGCGTGGGACGACTGGCAGCGTCTTGGGGCCGGTAGCCTTGCGAGCCAAACCGCAATGTTGGAACGCTTGTGGCAAGCCGGTGAATTGAACACCACGGATTATCTCGTGCAATTGCAGCAAACCCTGGATACCCGGGTCGCTGCCAGTGAACAGCGCGGAGTTGTGTGGCAGTCGTGGATCGCCTGGTTGGCGGTCAGCGGTCAAGTCGATGACTGGACCGGTTTTGGAATTTCACGCTAGCGTCATGGAGAGAACAAGAATGATGAGGATTGCCTGGTTTGTGCTGCTGCCCTTGTTGGCCTCGATCCCCTGGGTGCATGCCGAGGAGGAGGAAGAAGAGGAAGCGGTGGAGCTGGTGTTCTCGACGGCAGAGCGCGAGGAGCTTGGCATCGGGATTGCCGCGGTCAGCGAGCGCACCTTGTATCCAGAGGTTAATGCGCCCGGTGAGGTGATGTTGAATGCCTATGCCACCGTTCAGATTGCATCGCGCATCGAGGCACAGGTCGTTGCCCGTCATGCGCGTATGGGCGAGACCGTTGATGCCGGCGCACGGCTCGTGACCCTGTCGAGCGTCGACGTTGCCGATGCGGTCGGTGATCTTCTGGTGAACGATCGCGAATGGCGGCGCGTCAGGAATCTGGGTCGCGATGTGGTCTCGGAATCACGCTACGTCGAAGCGGAAGTCGCACGGCAACGCGCCTGCGCGAAAGCCTTGGCGTACGGCATGCCGCGCCATGAACTGGAGCGGCTGATCAAGAAAGCCGACGTCAGTGAAGCCACCGGAGAATACACGCTGTATGCCCCACAGCCAGGCGTCGTGATTCGCGATGGTTTCGTGCTGGGTGAAGTCGTCGACGCCGGACAGCTGCTGATGGAGCTGAGTGATTTGACCGTGCTATGGGTCGAAGCGAGGGTCGACCCTGAGCTGGCCGCGGCGATTGCTATTGGCGATTCAGTCCGCGTCAGTGCGGACGATCGCAACTGGATAGCAGGGGAAGTCGTGCAACGCGCTCCGCGGCTCGACGAGGCGACGCGCACGTCAAATATTCGAATAGAAGTTCGCGACACGCCCTCTCTTTTCCCCGGGCAGTTCGTCAATATCGCGGTTCGCACTGGCGCAGGCGTCCCGAGCCTCGCGGTGCCGGACGAAGCCATCATTCTGATTGAGGGCACACCGATGGTGTTTACGCTCGAGGGCAACGAATTTGAGCCACAACCGGTGGAAACGGGGCTGAAGGCAGAGGGCTACACGGCCGTCACTACCGGTCTTGACGACGATGACACGATTGCCGTGGCCGGTGTATTCCAACTCAAATCACTGCTTCTGAAGTCACAAATTGGCGATACCGACTAGGGGACCGTGATGCTGAATACACTTGTCGATGTTTCGTTGCGCTACAAACTGCTGACCCTGGTCGCCTTCGCGGTCGTCGCCTTTCTTGGCTGGCGTGCAGTGAATACGGTACCTATTGATGCCTTTCCTGACCTCACCCCCATACAGGTGAATGTCTACACGGAGTCCCCGGGGCTCGCGGCCGAGGACGTCGAAGAACTGCTCACCTTTCCGGTTGAATCCGGCATGGCCGGTCTTGCCGGCGTGCAACAGATTCGCTCCGTAAGTCTCTTTGGTTTGTCCTATGTGTCCGTCTACTTCGACGACGATACGGACATCTACTTTGCTCGTCGTTTGGTGATGGAGCGTCTTCAAGAGGTCGCTGAGCGCATCCCCGAGGGCTATGGCACGCCCGAGATGGGCCCGAACTCCTCGGCGTTGGGGCAAGTGTATTGGTACACGCTCGAGCGTTCCGACAAAACCCTGAAGTCCGGCGCCGCGGATATGGAGCTTCGCACCCTGCAAGACTGGTCTGTCCGCTTGGTGCTCCGCACGGTTCCCGGCGTGGATGACGTCATGTCCTGGGGCGGCAGCGAAAAACAGGTGCAAGTACAACTCGATCCGCGCCAGCTGATCGCCTATGACCTTGACTATGGCACGGTGCTCGAGGCCATCGAGGCCAACAATCGCCAGGTGGGCGGACAGTACATCAACCTCGGTCCGGAGCAATTCCTGGTCCGTGGATTGGGACTGGTCAAGAACACCCGCGATCTCGAAGAAATCGTACTGAAGACGGTTGATGGCACACCGGTGCGCATCCGTGACGTCGCGACGGTGCAGGAAGCACCGGCACTACGTTTTGGTGCGGTTACGCGGGATGGCGAGGAGGTCGTGCTTGGCATGGCCCTGGCTCGTATTGGCGAAAACGCGGCCAACGTAGTGGATGCCATCAAGGAAAAGGTAGCCACCATCGCCTCGATCCTGCCAGAAGGCGTCGAGGTCAAGCCGATCTATGACCGCACCGATCTCGTCGACGAGGCAGTCAATACTGCGGTAACCGCCTTGATCGAAGGCTCCATTCTGGTGGCAATCGTCTTGTTCTTGTTTCTTGGAGAAATCCGCTCGGCCCTGGTAGTCATCGCGGCGTTGCCCCTGGCGATGTTGATTGCGTTCATCTTCATGGGAGAATTCGGCTTGTCCGCCAACCTGATGTCACTGGCAGGCCTCGCAATTGGTATCGGCATGATGGTGGACGGCGCCGTGGTGATGGTCGAGAACGCCTTTCGCATCATGGCCGAGCGGAAGAAAAGCGGAGAAGTTGTCGATCGCACTGGCGCGGTCCTGACGGCCGCGCGCGAGGTTGCCAACCCGATCGCCTTTGCCATCCTGATTATCATCGTCGTCTTTTTGCCGCTCTTTAGCCTCGAGGGCCTGGAAGGCAAGCTGTTCAAACCGATGGCATTCACGATCAGCTTCGCTATGGCCGGGTCCCTGGTGCTCACGTTGACGCTGATTCCGGTCCTGGCCGCGGTCATGCTGAAACCGCAAGAGGAGCGCGACACTCGGCTGGTGCAGTGGCTGAAGCGGGGCTATTTGCCGCTACTGAACTGGGCGCTTGCCAACAAGAAGAAGCTGGGCGCGACGGTCGCTGCGCTACTCGTCGGCAGTCTGGCACTGTATCCGTTTCTCGGAAAGGAATTCATGCCGACCTTGCAAGAAGGGTCGATGGTGTGGCGCATTGTCTCCATACCATCCACCTCCCTTGAGCAATCGATCGAACTCTCCAGACGCGCATCGGGTGCACTGGCGGAGTTCCCGGAGGTGAATACGAGCGTCGCGATGATTGGTCGTGCCGAGAAAGGAGAGATCGCTGATGTGAACTACATGGAGGTCTACACCGAACTCGCCCCATTCGACGAGTGGACCACCGACCGAGATTTCGACGAACTCCGCGAAGCGATGGAGGGTGCATTGCAAGAAGTCGCACCGGCGTCCGTTGTTTCTTTCACCCAGCCCATTCAGATGCGCGTGGAGGAACTGATCTCGGGTGTACGCGCTACGCTCGCTGTGAAGTTGTATGGACCGGAACTGGGCGGTCTCGACCGTCTTAGCCAGCAGATAAAATCGGTCATCAGCGAAGTTCCCGGTGTTGAGGACCTGTCGCTCGAAGCGAATCTCGGCAAACCACAGGTACGAATCCAGGTTGATCGGACACAATTGTCCCGCTACGGCCTCAACGCGGATGACGTGCTCACGGTGGTGCGAAACGGCATCGGCAATGAGGCGGTCAGCACGCTAGTCGATGGCGTGCGCCGCTTCGACATCACTGCCGGTCTGCACCAAGCGGCCAAGGCCGACGTCGCGGCAATCGGCAACATTCCGCTACGCACGAACGATGGTGGCATTGTGTTGCTCTCGAGGGTCGCAGATATCGATGTCACCGAGGGCTTTTCGTTCGTTCGGCGAGAGCAACTGCAGCGTTACGCCGTCATTCAGATGGACGTGCTGGGTCGGGACGTAGACGGCTTTGTGCAAGAGGCGAACGAGCTGATCGCCACGAACGTCGATATGCCGCCAGGTTATTGGATTGAGTGGGGCGGCGCATTCGAGAACCAGCAGCGCGCCATGGCGCGATTGTCACTGATTGTGCCCATTACGATCTTCTTTATCTTCATCTTGTTGTACACCGCGTTCAACTCGGCGAAATACGCCACCATGATCATCGCCAATGTGCCGTTCGCCACGATCGGGGGCTTGATTGGGCTGGCAATCACCGGTCAGTACCTCTCGGTGCCGTCGGCTATCGGCTTTATCGCCGTGTTTGGTGTGGCGATGTTGAACGGCATCGTGCTCGTGAGCTTTATCAATGAGCTGCGCGAGAAAGGTCTGTCGGTAACCGAGGCCGTGCGTCAGGGCGCCGAAATGCGGCTGCGTCCTGTCATGATGACAGCGAGCGTCGCGATTCTTGGGTTGATTCCTATGTTGTTGTCGTCCGGCGTTGGTGCGGAAACACAACGACCGCTGGCAACCGTGGTCGTCGGCGGGCTCATTACCTCGACACTGCTCACCCTGGTGGTGCTGCCGGTGATCTACGAGTGGGTTGAGTCGCGAAGGGAGGTTCAGTCATGAGCATGAAAGAAATCAAAGCGTACGTTCACCGAAACCGCGTGGCCGATGTGGTGAGTGAGCTCATGAATGCGGGGTTCAAAAACCTGGCGGTCATCGACGTTCAAGGAATGCTCCAAGCGCTGGATAGCAAAGAGCAACACTACTCCGTGGAGATTGGCCAGAAAGTAGTGACCGAAGTGAAGCTTGAGCTTGTTTGCGAAGATCAAACTCAGGCCACCGAGGCGGTCGCGATCATCAGCGAGCAAGGCAAAACCGGCCAATCGTCCGCTGGATGGATCTACGTTAGCGACATCAAGTCTGCAATTGAGATTACGAGTTGATCGGCGAAGGCCGTGACCAGACAAAAACGTTGTTCAAACTGATGTGGCGCTCTAGCTTACTCACGTTGGCCTTATTGCCGGTCGTTTATGAGCGGATAGTTGCACGTCATCAGCCAGCGATGGTGCCAGCGCGATGAGCGATAGCGGCTGTGGTCCTCCGGAGGGTATGAACGAGCAGGAGCGGCGCATTCTGATTATCGCCCTCGCGCTCAACCTGGCGATGGCGATCATCGGTGGTATTGCGGGCTGGATCGCCCAGTCCACCGGACTCTTGGCTGACGCATTGGATATGCTGTCAGATGCGACCGCCTACGCGATTGGTCTTCTGGCGATCGGCCGAACCGCACGATTCAAGTCTAACGCCGCATATCTGAGTGGCAGCCTGCTGTTTTTGCTCGGCGCGGCAGTACTAGTCGAGGTCGGTCGACGTGTAGCCCTTGGTGCCGAACCGGTAAGCGGCTGGATGATTGGCACCGCGTTACTGTCTCTCATCGTCAATCTCACAGTATTACGATTACTGGCGCCATTGAGGTCCGGTGAAGTTCACTTGCGCGCGACTTGGGTTTTCACTCGCGCGGATGTCGTGGCCAACGTCGGTGTCATTCTGGCGGGCGTACTGGTTCTGTGGCTCAGGTCTCCGTACCCGGACTTTGTCATTGGTGCGCTGATCGGCCTGTACGTGATCAAAGAGGCTGCTGAAATTCTGCTCGATACCAGAGCCGACGCTCGAAAACCGAGTCAAGACGGTTCGAAATCTGAGCTCAACCGCAATGATGAATGATAAGGGGTGCAATTCGCAGAAAGATTGCTGCTTGGCCATTGGTGTTGATGTACTTAGATGAGCGATCTTCGGAATATTGGAATGTCACACCGCAACTATTGGGATCGCTATGCGCGCAAGTACGATGCGTCGCTCCGATGGTTGCTTGGAAAGCCGATTCCGGGACTGCTTGAGCTGGCTAGCGAGGCGGTCCGAGGCAAGCGCCGGGTTCTGGAGGTGGCGGCTGGCACCGGTGTCGTTACGGCCGCGATAGCGCGCAGCGGCAACTCAGTGGTAGCCACAGACTACGCTGTGGGCATGGTCGACGTTTTGACAGAGCGCATCGGCAATCTGGGGCTCAGCAACGTCACTTGCGAGCACGCGGACATCTACGCATTGCCTTACGCCGAAGGAGAGTTTGACGCTGTCGTGGCCGCCAACGTATTGCACCTCGTTCCCGACTTGCCGGCGGCTCTCGCCGCTCTGCGTCGCGTCTTGGAACCGGGGGGAATTGTTGTCGTACCGACATTTTGTCACGATGAAACGAGAGTCTCCGGTATGGTGTCGCGGCTACTGGCCATCGGCGGTTTTCCTGGACAACGTCGATTTACGGTGAAGTCGTTGAACGCCGCCCTTGAGGATAATGGCGTGCTGGTTTCTCGCAGCGAGACACTGGATGGGCTAATTCCAATCGGCTACGTGGACGGCGTGTTTGAGTCATCGAAGACTTCTCGCTCAAGCTGACCAAGCCGCAAGCTATTAACAGAAGGCGTCTTTCGTAAGAACTAGTCGGTTGGCGATACAGTGCATTAGCGGGTTGCAGCATTGACTCGGCACCATCGCCAAGCGGCCAAGCGTAAAAATAGTGGACGTAATGGCAACAAAGTCGTGATGATCTTCTGACAGTTGCCCACTGCCGCAGAAAAGCGCAATCCTGTGGTTAGTGGCAGGTCTTGATCCACTCGAGCCGATTGCTCCAGGCGTCTAACCTTCCCACTACTGATCAGGCGTGCACTGCCCGCCGAGAAGGCTCTTGATAAAAAGTCTCAGTGGTAGCTCGAATAAGAACCCTGAATCATCAAGACCGGAATCTATCTGAATGCGACGTCCGTCGCGGGGGCACTTCAAGGCCCGCATTTCTTTCATTCGTGGCCTTGCGCTAGCGGCTAGGCGATAACTCGAGGGTCGCGCGCGCTCCTTTAGCTCGACTCTGCGCGTCAAAGCGCGCCCTCGAAAGTGGCACGTAAAGAATGCCCCCGTTTTCCGTAGCAAAGACATTGGCAATGCCAGATGGTTGTCAGACCCCGGTGGTTACTGGCAGTTACTGGAGTGCTCAATGTTGGTTGCGCGGTTATTTCTATCCTTTGGAATAGTCTTGTTTGCCGAGTCGCTGTACGCGGACTGTTTTGATGCGGCGGCGGAGCGCCATCGCGTGCCAACCAATCTCCTGCGGGCCATCGCCTGTGTCGAAAGCAATTTTGACTCTCACGCGGTTAACCACAATAGCAATGGCAGCACCGACTACGGCGTCATGCAGATCAATTCTCGTTGGTTGGCAGAGCTGAGACCCTTCGGTATCGAGCGCGATCACTTATGGGATTGGTGCACGAACATACACGTCGGCGCCTGGGTGCTGGCACAGAAAATAGAAGCCGCTGGCTACACCTGGCGCGCGATCGGTGCCTTCAACGCCGGCTTGAAAAACACACCTTTGAGGGAGCGACTTCGCTATGAGTACGCCGAGAAAATCTACCGTGTTGTTGAGCGCGGCTGCTAGCGGTCTACTGCTGGCCGCTTGCGCACCGCATCACCCGGCACCAGATGCCGCGGAGCATCCGCCCATGGTGATCGCTGAGGTCAATCCACCGTCGGCGGCCGATCTGTACGCGCAGCGCTATTCGTCATCATTTGCACAAGTTACCAGAGGCGGCAAGCACCGCTTCGTGAGCTGCGATCCGTCGTGTCCCGGTGCGACGCCAAAGACACCGCTGTCGAACCTGAACGCCGCGGTGGCCAAGCGCGCACAGCAAAACGTGCTGGCCGAACGGGCGCGAGCGAGCACAACGACGAGCATTGACGGTGACGGCAACAATCCCAACGACCCCGGCGAACGCTGATGAAAGATCGACCGGGCAACGCAACTCCGTATCGAGCGCGACACACGATCGCGTGAATACAAACGTCCTTTAATCGGGACCCTCTGCAACCATAGGAGAGCAACCCATGAAACACGATCTTCGCGATCTGATTCTCTCGCCACAGGATGCCGCTCGTCTTCATGACGGGTTCCTGTCCTTTTTCAGCAGCCTGGCACGCATCGGGCCGGTGATGGCCATTGCCATCGTTGTCGCGATGTTCCAGGAACAGGCTTTGGCCGGTACCAGCGCCGTGTTTGACGATCTCGCCACGGAGACCGAAGGCGCCGTGTTTGGTCCGCTGGGCCAGGCGGTCGTCTTCATCGGCGCCCTGGCCGGCGGCATTATCGCGCTCTTGAAAGGCGCATGGCTGTTTGCGGCCATGGGCATCGCCATCGCGGGTCTGATGTACGGCTCGCAGATCGTGGCCGGCGCCTCGACGTTCAGCGCACTGCTGCCGGTCGTCAGCTGATCGTCCTGGAGCCGGGCCGCCTGTTCGCGGTCCGGCTCCACGTCCTCGAGGGCCAATACCATGGACCAGCGCGAGTTCCTGATTCCCCGCTACCTCGATGCACCGCCGATGGCGCTGTTCATCGAGGCGGACACGGCAGCCGTTGCCTTTGGCTTCGTATTCATCGGCTTCTTCTTCAAACAACTCCTCATCTGCACCGTCGCCGGCATCGTACTCGCGCGATTGTACGCGCGCTCGAAAGCCGATGGCGGGCGCGGCACGATTATGCGATTTCTCTACTGGTACACGCCCTCGCGCCTGTTTGTGAAATCGCGTGTTGCAAGTTTTGAGCGCTACTTTCTGGGCTGAACCATGAACAAGAACGTGTACGACTCCCGGCTGCAGAATGCCAACCGAATCGTTCGGACGGCGATGCTCGTGTGTGGATTTCTGGCAATAGGCAACGTGGTGTTGTGCGGGGTGGTGTGGAAAACACTGGGTACGCAGCGCGAAGTGCTGTTAATACCCGATATCAAGGGCCCCATCAGTTTCGACGGCGGCGGTCGCTACAACGAAGAGTATTTGAGTCAGATGGCGACATGGTTTGCGCAACTCACACTCACGTACCACCCGTCGAGCTACGACTACCAGGTCAACGAGCTGCTGAAATACGCCGACCCGTCGGTTTACGGCGCGCTCAAGGCGCAACTCCTGGCCGACAAGGAGACCCTGGATCGGCGGAAATACAGTTCGGTGTTCTACCCCGACGGCGTCGAGGTGCAAAACGGTGTCGTCGGCATCCGCGGTCGATTGCAGACCTTTGTTGGCTCCAAGCAGATTGATGATCGACCGGCGGCCTGGCGGGTGCGTTTTACTCGGCTGTCAACCGGGCGCATTGCCGTTCGCGAACTCAAGGAGACGGACTATGACAATCCGCTGGGTATTGTTGCTGCTGCTTCCCGTTAGTACCGCGTTCGCCGGCCAGACACTAGAGGTGGAACCGGGCGGCACCTATCAGGTGCGCGCGGCGGCCAATGACCTGACCTCGATCGGCATGGCCGACAACCTGCGATTGCAGGCGGTGTTCGGCATGGAAAGCCTGGTCACGATTTCCAAGGACGAGGCCTTTGGCCGCGTGATCATCAAGCCCGTCAGCGGGCAGGCGTTCACCTTGATCGTCACCGACGAGAACGGCGATTCGTACTCACTCGAAGTGTCACCCGTCGCCGGTCCCGGCGAGGTGATCACGCTCAAACGCAAAAGTCACCGCATGAACGAAGCGCTCCTGAAGGCCGAACGCGACTTGCCGTTTACCAGCCGATTGAAACGTACGCTCAAACAGGTGGCCCAGGGCCAGGTGCCCGCCGGCTACGAGCTGAAGCGCCGCGACGTCACGGTGCCACTGTGGGTGGAAGCCGAGTTTCGGTTGGTGGCCGTGTACAGGGGTGCCATGACGATCGAGCACTACGTGTTGCAGAACGTCAGCGGCTCGGACATGCGCCTTGACGAGCGGGAATTTCGCGGTCTCGGCAGCGTGCGCTCGGTGGCCATTCGTCGCCACCATTTGCCGCCCGATGCCCAAACCGACGTCTACATCGTCCGCGACCCGGGTGTCGGCGACGCCGGTCGCTTGCGTGGGGGATCACGTGAGCGCACCTGAATTCACCACCAG
>DDIS01000075.1:10180-10662 GCA_002338615.1 Proteobacteria bacterium UBA1844
GCGCACCTGAATTCACCACCAGTGAGGCGCTCAAGAAGCGTCAGCTGTGTATCTTCATTGGCGTCGCTGTGATCGTTTGCGGCGCGCTGTTGCTGTTTCTCTATAACAACGCCAAGCGCCAGGCGATACCGCCGCACCAGGCCAACGATCGTATCGTGAGCCAGGATTTCAGCACGCCGCGCAGGGTGGTCGACCCGGAAGACGCGTGGATCACCAGCAGTGAAGTGGATCTTGGCGAAATGGCCGATCGCCTCAAGGCCTTCGAGCGGGAGAACGAGTTGCTGCGGAACCGCCTTGATCGCTTGGAAACACCCGAGACTCGAGCCCCAACGGCCGTCCAGAATGCCAACCCCAACCAGCGCAGCGCAAGTGGCCTATTGCCGCCGCTCGGCAAACCGCCACCGCCGCTTAAAACCATCCCGAAGCCCACCGCGGAGGTGCCACCATCGGGCGGTGGTACCAGTGTGGCGGGCCTGCAGCCG
>DDIS01000075.1:10772-12778 GCA_002338615.1 Proteobacteria bacterium UBA1844
TCCGCCGCAGCCGAAGATTACGCGCGTGGCGTTCGCGAAAGTGAACGACCGACAAGATGCCCTGGTGCATCCGCACATCAATGAAACCCTGCCCGCCGGCACCTTTGTTAACGCGGTGATGCTCAATGGCCTCGCGGCACCGACCGGTAACCTCGGTCAGCGCAATCCACACCCGATCCTGCTGGAGCTGGTGGACGTCGGCAATTTACCGAATCGCTTTTCGCACCGGGTGCGGTCCTGCCGCATCATCGCCGCCGGCCACGGCGAACTTTCAGACGAACGGGCCTACATCCGCCTCGAGCGGCTGACCTGCGTGCTGCGCACCGGCGAGGTCATCAGCAAGCAAGCGAAGGGCTACGTCACCGGCGAGGACGGCAAGAACGGACTCGCGGGACTCCTGGTGACCAAGCAAGGGGCATTTGTGGCCCGCTCGATGCTGGCGGGCGTCTTTTCCGGACTCGGTCGGGCGATTGGCCAGTCGTACTCGAACGTCTCCACCTCCGCACTGGGGACCGTGGAATCCATCGACCCCGACGATATCGGCAAGGCCGGCGCGGCCGAGGGCGTGGCCACGGCGACGGAAAAAGTGGCCGACTGGTATCTGGAGCGGGCCGACGAAGTGTTTCCGTTCGTCGAGATCGAAGCCGGCCGCATCGTCACCGTGACCTTCACCGAAGACATTGCCCTTGAAGCCAACCTCATTGAGAAGTACGTCGAATGAACACGCACAGCCGCACCGCCCTTCTTTCCTTGCAAGCTCTCCTGCTCATCAGTCCGCAGGGGGCCCTGCGCGCGGACGACGCGGCGCACACCATCGCCAGCGCGATGCCCGGCACCCCGATCAAGAGCACTCTGCCCACCGTCATCGAGGGACTCTACGAAGTGGTCGCCGGTGACAATGTCCTGTACGTCGATACCACCGGACGCTACCTGGTGATCGGCAGCATCTACGATCTCAAAGAAGACAAGGACCTGTCCGCCTCCCGGCGCGCACAAGTGAGCCAGGCGAGCGCCGAGCCAGGGCTTGAGCAACAGAGAATCCGCCTCGATGCCGTGCCGCTGGAGGCGGCGATCACCGTTGGCACCGGCGATCGCTCGCTCACCGTGATCACGGATCCTGGTTGTGCGTGGTGCCGACGGCTGTGGCTTGAGTCCTTGAATAGTTTGAGCGGTGTGCGTGTCCATCACCTGCTGCTGAGTCGCACGCCGGAGTCGCTCGGAATCTTGTGCGCCAAGGACCCGGGGGCGGCGCTGGGGCGCGCCTTCGAGGTATCGGCGACGACCGCAAAAACACCGGTGCCGAGTGCACGGTGCCAGAGTGAAGCGCAAGCGAAGATCGCGCGCGTGGCGCGTTTTGCCGAACGCATTGGTGCCGTCGGCACGCCCGTGCTCATTCGTGATGATGGGGTGATTCACGCAGGCTTTCTGGGTCGCGATGCGCTCATGGACTGGTTGGGAGGCGACACCGATGCTTCCTAAAGCGTGGATCGTCTTGGTCGTCAGCTTGCTGCCAACGCTGGGCGTTGTCAGCAGCGCAGCCGGGGGTGGTGAAGTCCTGCCCATGCGCACAAAGGCGCCGCTGGTGTACGAGACGCCGCTCAAAAGCGCGGTGATTCTGGAGTTTCAGCTGTACGACAACGAGACTTGGTGCTGGCTGTACCTGCGCAAAGTTGCGTGGGATGCGATCCGCGCCAACGGCGGCGAGGTGCCGGCCGATCTCGATATCGGCCGGCTGCAGTGTGAACGACGCTAGGAGACCCCGATGCAACGACTGAAAACGACCGGTGCGGCCTGGCTGATGGCGGCGCTCTTGTCTGGCTGCGGCTCGCTGCCGGACACCACGCTCGGGCACAAGTGCGGCCTTCCCGACGGTGTCGGCTGCCTGAGTACCCAGGAAGTTTACAACCGAACGGTGGCCGGCGATCTGCCCGGACTGCAGACGATCGAGGGCGCACCCACACGCGGGCGCGATACCGAGCTGCCGATTGCCACGGGCGATGCGCCAA
>DDIS01000145.1:0-2996 GCA_002338615.1 Proteobacteria bacterium UBA1844
ACGCGTTGCCGGAGGCGCGCGAGCGCCGCCGCGCGCAGGCTAACCGCCAGGTTGTCATTGCCGAGCAGGACCAGGCGAGCGCCGCTTCCTTCATCCGCGTCAGCCGCAGTGAGATTTTCGAGTTCGACCAGGCCGTCTTCGCCGACACGGGTTGCGTCTTCGACCAGTACAGCTAGCGGGGTACCCACCTTGTTGAGGTCGGCGATCAGCTTTTTGCACAATATGAGCTTGCGCAGCATGCCTGTCGGTACGGCCGTAGCGCCGAGCTTGTCCAGCAGGAAGTCGAGTACTTCGTCGTGGCTGAGCCTGGCGCGTGGCAACCGGATAAGCAGGGCTTTAGCGGAATGTTCCTGCAATGCCCACTTGGTCAGCGTGCTCTTGCCAACTCCCGAAGGGCCGGTCACCAGGAACACCGCGTCCTCGTAGGAAAAGGCACTGTCCAGGCATTTTAGCAGACGCTTGGCCTCGGCCCCGACAAAGACGTCACTGGCGACCACATTCGACTTGAATGGCTTCTGCTTTAATCCAAAGTATCTATCGTACATGGCTGGCTGGCCCGCTCCTCAAGTGCCGCAACGCGCAAAGCGGCTATATAGCAAGGAATTCTGCGGATTACAGCGTTGGTTTTCGTGGAGTCATGTCACAGATTTGCACCGCGAATTGTGCCCGTAAGCCGCATCGTTGTTGTATTTCGTCCTGAACCGGCGGGCGAAAAGCGGCAGAATACGCGCTCGCTCGGCGCAGCTCGGAACTGGATGCATGAACAGGCGCACACACACGTCAGAACAGCGGGAAGATAGCGCGGGAGTAGTCGCAGGACTGCTCGCGTATGCCATGTGGGGCGTGCTACCGGTTTATTTCAAGCTGACCGACACGGTCCCGGCGCTCGAGATACTGGCACACAGGGTGGTCTGGGCCGTGCCTTTTGGCGCGCTGATTATTCTCTTTCGCCGCCAGCTCCGCGAGGTACTCGCCGCGCTCAGAAATCCCGCCATGCTGGGTTGGCTTACCCTCGCAGCCGTGTGTATCGGCGCCAACTGGCTGATCTATATCTGGGCCGTGCAAAACGACAAGATACACGAGGCCAGCCTCGGCTATTACATGAATCCGCTCGTCTATGTGCTGGTGGGTGTCTGGGCGTTCGGCGAGCGCTTGCGGCGTCCGCAATTGCTCGCCGTTGCCGTCGCATCGGCAGGCGTGCTGATTCTCACCCTCAGCGGCGGCGAGTTTCCCTGGGTGTCGCTATCACTCGCGTTGCTGTTTACGGTTTACGGGGTGATCCGCAAGCAGGTGGCCATCGGCGCCATGCCTGGCCTGTTCGTGGAAACACTGATACTGCTACCGATCGCTCTCGCCTGGCTCGCCTATGTGTGGCACGCCGGCGGGCTGGTATTCGCGGCTGGCGATACGAATATGGACCTGATGTTGCTGCTGGCAGGACCGTTTACGGTCCTGCCGCTCCTGTTCTTTGCGATTGCGGCGCGAAAACTGACGCTCACGACGGTCGGCTTCATGCAGTTCATTGCGCCGACATTGCAGTTCCTTGTCGGTTTGTACTACGGCGAGCGACTCAACACGGCACAGCTTCTCTGTTTTTGCTTCATCTGGCTGGCCATCGTGATATTCAGCCTGGATGCGGTGCTCAGTGCAAAGAAAAAGCCCCTGCCAGTGGTGCCGACAGGGGCCTGATTGCTTGCTCGCGGCGCGGCGTCGCCCGTGTTACTTGGCTGCCTTGCGTTCTTTCGCTTCCTTGATGACCTCGTCCGCGACGTTTTGCGGGCAGGGAGCATAGTGCGAAAACTCCATCGAGAACTGGCCACGACCGCTGGTCAGTGTGCGCAGATGACCAATATAACCAAACATGTCAGCCAGCGGAGCATTGGCTTTGACGCGCACGCCGGTAGCAACCGCATCCTGTGACCTGATCATGCCGCGACGGCGATTGAGATCGCCGATCACGTCGCCAACGTTGTCCTCTGGCATAAAAACGTCGACCTTCATGATCGGTTCCAGCAGCTGCGGTGCCGCTTTGGGAATCGATTGCCGGTAGGCGGCCCGGGTCGCAATTTCGAATGCGAGCGCCGAGGAGTCGACGGCATGAAACGCACCGTCCTGCAGGATAAATTTGACGTCAAGCAGCGGATAGCCAGCCAGCGTGCCTGCGACCATGCAGGAGCCGAACGCCTTCTGGATCGCACCCCAGTACTCGCGCGGAACGTTACCGCCCGTGACCTGCGACTCGAACACATAGCCTTCGTTCGTCTCGGCTGGCTCAATACGGTACTCGATCTTGGCGTATTGGCCGGATCCACCGGATTGCTTCTTGTGCGTATAGACGTCGTCGATCGCCTGGGTAATGGTCTCGCGGTAGGCTACCTGCGGTTTACCCATGATCACGTCGACGTGGTGCGTTCGGCGCAGGATATCGACCTTGATATCGAGGTGCAGCTCGCCCATGCCCTTCATGATCGTCTGACCCGACTCGATGTCGGTCTCGACGCGGAACGAAGGGTCTTCGGCGGCCAGGCGTTGCAGGCCCTGGGACATCTTTTCCTGGTCGTTCTTGGTCTTCGGCTCGATGGCGATNNTCAGCGTTTCGCCCGAGTCTTCGTCGGTAGCAACCTGGAAGGAGGGGTCTTCCTGCACCATCTTGTTCAGCGCGACCCCCATCTTCTCGTTGCCGGCTTTGTCTTTCGGCGCAATGGCAACAGAGATAACCGGATCCGGAAACACCATCGGCTCCAACGTCGCAGGTTTGTTCAGGTCAGCCAGCGTATTGCCCGTACGCGTGTTTTTCATGCCGAGCAGGGCAACAATGTCGCCGGCCTGCGCGGAGTCCAGTTCTTCGCGGGAATTGGCATTCATCTCGACGATTCGGCCTATGCGCTCGGTCTTGCCGGTAAACGTATTCAGAACCGTATCGCCTTTCTCCAGACGACCCGAGTAGACGCGCGTGAAGGTGAGCGCGCCGTAGCGGTCGTCCATGATCTTGAACG
>DDIS01000145.1:3122-12693 GCA_002338615.1 Proteobacteria bacterium UBA1844
TATTGTCCGGGTCGACGATTGCATAACCGCCGGTCGGGTTACCTTCGAGATCAATTTCCGGCTGCGGAGGTACTTCGGTTGGGTCCGGCAGGTAGTCAACTACTGCATTAAGAACATTCTGTATCCCTTTATTTTTAAAGGCAGATCCGCAGTAGGTCGGGAAGAATTTCAAGGCGATAGTGCCTTTGCGGACGCATCGCTTGAGATCGGCAATCGACGGTTCCTTGCCCTCCAGGTATTGCTCGAGAACATCGTCGTCCTGCTCTACCGCGGTTTCGATCAACTTCTCGCGCCATTCTTCAACCTTCGCCTTCATGTCCTCGGGCACGTCGCCAACGGTAAAATCTTCCGGATTACCGGACGCGTCCCAGATGTAGGCTTTGCGTTCGAGCAGATCAACCACGCCCTTGAATTTATCTTCCTCGCCGATCGGTAACACCATTACGATGGGCGTCGCCGCAAGAATCTCTTTGATCTGCGCTACAACGCGAAAGAAGTCCGCACCGATCCGGTCCATTTTGTTGACGAATATGACGCGTGCGACCCGTGAGTCATTTGCATAACGCCAGTTGGTCTCCGATTGCGGTTCGACACCGCCCGAGCCGCAAAATACGCCAATACCGCCATCGAGTACCTTCAGGGAACGATAGACTTCGATCGTGAAATCCACGTGTCCGGGTGTATCGATGATGTTCAGGCGATGCTTGTTCCACTGGCAACTGGTCGCGGCCGATTGAATTGTAATGCCGCGCTCCTGCTCCTGTTCCATGAAGTCGGTTGTGGCTGCACCATCGTGAACCTCACCGGTCCGGTGAATTCGACCGGTAAGTTTCAGAATACGTTCGGTTGTGGTGGTCTTGCCCGCGTCCACGTGGGCGAATATGCCGATGTTGCGATAGGTGCTTAAATCTTTCATTACCTGGATGCTCTTTACTCGTTAATTGTCGGGCGGCCGCTCAAGCGCCTAAAAACAACAGGCGAGCACGCGATTTGTGGCCGTGCTGCCAGGCTTTCAGCGAAATGTAGCGAATGCCGGGTACGTTTCCATGCCGGACGGATCGGGCTGCCAAAATAGAGAAAGGCCCGCCCGGAACCGGCTCAGGCGCCCTGTTCGGGCGCGGATAATAGCAGCGTGACCGATCCTAAACCAGTGATTTTCACGGCATTACCCAATATCCCCGGGCCCCAAAATCGTCAGTAACGCGATACAGTAGGCCCATGACCACACCCCAGATTATTCTTTTTGTGCTGCTGTTCTTCGTCTTTGTTTTTCTCGTATGGGGACGATGGCGCTATGACCTCGTCGCTTTTGTGGCGCTGCTGGTGGGGCTCCTGGCCGGGGTCATACCAATGGACCAGGCATTCTCGGGTTTCGGGCATCCCGCGACGATTATTATTGCGCTGGTCCTCGTAATCAGCCGCGGCTTGTCCAATTCCGGCGTCATCGAATTGCTCGGGCGCTATGTTGTCGACCCGGCGCGCAAGCTGGGCGCGCATATCACCGTGATGTCCGCGCTGGCAGCGTCTTTGTCCGCCGTGATGAACAATGTGGCGGCACTCGCGCTCCTCATGCCCGTGGATCTGCAAGCCGCAAAAAAGGCAGGGCGTGCCGCGTCGTTCACGCTGATGCCGCTGTCGTTCGCCTCGATTCTGGGAGGCATGATTACCCTGATAGGTACGCCGCCCAATATCGTCGTTTCCGAATTTCGCAACGACGCACTGGGCGAGCCGTACTCCATGTTTTCCTTCGCACCGGTGGGTCTCGCCTGCGCCGCCGTTGGCGTAGCCTATGTGGCCTTGCTCGGCTGGAGGCTGCTGCCCGCCAAGACGACGGCGGCGGGGAAAAGTGAGCAGGAACGGTTCGACCTCGCGGACTACGTCACGGAAGTCCGCGTACCCGAAGGCTCCCCGGTCATCGGCAAAAAGGTTCGCGATCTCGACGAAGAAGCCGCCAAGGGAGACGTCGTATTCGTTGGCCTTTCGAGGCGCGGCAGGCGGTTTCCGGGTCTCGCACGAAATACGGAAATCAAGGCGGATGACATCCTGGTGGTGGAAAGTAGCCCGGACAGCCTCGACGAAGCGTTGGGCATATTTGGGCTGGAATACATTGGCAAGGGTGAAGGCATCTTTGAGGACGGAGACCTGACCATGGCGGAGGTTGTGGTTCCCGAGAGTTCACGACTGGCCGGCCGCTCGGTAATGTCGGTGCGCCTGCTGTATCGTTATCGCGTTGCGCTGGTTGGCGTGGCGCGTATGGGCACACGCTTTCGCGACGGCGTGCGCAAACTGGTCCTGAAGCCCGGTGATGTCTTGCTGTTGCTCGGCGCACCGGACAGCATTCAGGACGCAATAGGGCGTCTCGGATTGTTACCGCTCGCCGACCGCGGCCAGCGCGTCGTGCAGCGCAATAAAATCCGGATCGCGGTGGGGACTTTCACCGTTGCAATTCTGGTCGCGAGTTTTGGCCTCGTCTACCTGCCAATTGCGTTGGGCTGCGTCGCGGCGGCCTATGTTGCTCTGAACATCGTGCCTATCCGGGACGTATACCAGTCGATCGAATGGCCGGTCATCGTGTTGCTGGGTTCGATGATCCCGATCGGCAGCGCACTGCAATCCACTGGCAGCACGGCACTGATTGCCGACGGCATCGTTGCCCTTGCGGGGGGATTGTCGCCGGCCTGGGTCCTCGCCCTGCTGGTCGTCGTGACGATGAGCCTGTCCGATGTCATGAACAACACCGCGACGGCGGTAATTGCGGCGCCGGTGGCCATCGACATTTCAGGCAGCCTGGGTGTCAACCCCGACCCTTTCCTGATGGGCGTCGCGGTAGCGGCGTCCTGTGCGTTTCTGACGCCAATCGGCCACAAAAACAATACGCTGATCATGGGCCCGGGTGGCTACCGCTTCGGCGATTACTGGCGCATGGGCTTGCCGCTTGAACTCTTGATCGTCGTCGTGTCAGTGCCAATGATCCTGTGGGTCTGGCCATTGCACTGAGGGGCATCGCATGCCCGCATCCCGCACCGCTTTATGTTAAGCACTTGTCTCCAAATGCCTGATTCAGGCGTCAGGAACTGACATTGGGCGCGCCATCGAGGCGCGCCTGTAATGCACACGGCAATTACAAGTTATTGATATTAATAAAACAATTGATCGCCGCCGAATCTGGCCTGCTTGGCACAGGCTTTGCAAGACATTGCTGCAGAAACAACATTTTCGTACCGCCCGAATACCGGGCGAGAAGGAGACCCGATATGCGTGGAGATACGATTCAGGACTGGACAGCCAGCGAAGTACGATTGCCGCTCTCGGCCGAGCGGCAGGTCGAGTACCGCGTGTACCGCGACGGTAACCGGCATTTCCAGGAGATCCGCGAGCCGGACGGCGCACCGATCCACACGCTGGAATTACCGGCCGGCATGAAACTCGATAAGAGCAGTTACGAAGTACTGCTGCGCTATGTGCTGCTGGACATTGTCGCGGCCTGACCCTTCGCATAGTCGTCGACTATCTTCCAGACGCGCAACAGGTTCTCGCCAAGAATCTTCTTGATGTCCGCTTCGCTGTAGGCCCTGTCCAGCAGTCCCTGGACAAGGGTCGGATAACTCGAAACGTCTTTCAGCCCGGTCGGTAGCGAGTCACCAACGCCATCGAAATCCGAACCGATACCAACGTGATCAACGCCCACCAGTTGCACGACATGGTCGAAATGGTCGAGCACGTCATCCAGCGTCGCGTACGGGAACGGTCCATGGTCCTGCTCGTAGATTTTGCCGAATTCCTTGTACAGGTCTTCTTCGGTCATCTCGGGGTGGGATTCCTGGTAGGCCTTGCCCGCTTCGGCGCGTGCGGCGGTGTACTCGTTCGCTGCTTTCGTAATAAATGATGAGCCGAAGTTGATCATGATGACGCCACCTTTTGCCGCAAGTTTCCTGATCATGTCGTCGTCAGCGTTGCGTTCGAAGCCGGGTGTAAAAAAGCGCGCCGATGTATGCGATGCGATCACAGGCACCGCCGAAATGTCGATGGCCTGGTAGAACGCGTCATCCGAGACGTGACTGACATCGACCATAATGCCGAGCCGATTCATTTCCGGAATTAGCTTCTTGCCGAATTCACTCAGGCCCTTCCAGTGTTTGTCAGGATCGTAGGAAGAGTCCGAAATGTGATTCCATTTGCCGTGCGCAAGGGTGATATAACGAATGCCACGATCGTAGAAATGCTGCAGATTCTCGAATTTTCCGTCGATAGGTGAGCCGTTTTCCATTCCCATGGGCAGCGAAATGAGGCCAGACTTGAATTGCGCACGCACATCTGCGGGTGTCAGCGCAATGGCAAATTTGTCGGGTGCTTGCTGCACGATGCCCTCGACAATATCGATGAGCTTGTTGGCAACCGCATACGACTCACCCTTGGCTTCCAGAGCGGCCGGCGTATAGATAGACATGAATGGTGCATTCAGACCACCTGCAACTGCGCGCGGGTAATCGAAATCACCGTCATCCGTAGCGCTGGTCACGTCCGCCGGCTTGGTCTCAAGGCGATACGGGACATCGATGTGGGTGTCTACGATAATGTTTTCGTGAGCAATTCGATTGGCGTCGCTGACTTTTTCAGCCTCGGGCTGCGTCACTTGCGGTGCTTCCTGGGGCGTCTTGGGGCTGCATGCGACCAGACCCATTGCCACGATTGCGAAAAACATTAGGTTCCTTTGCATAGCTCTATCCTGACGTGCACCAAAAGTGGCGGCATATAATCACAATTTGGCGCGGCGAGTCCAATTTCAGTGCTTCTCTGCGCGGTGGAAAAGCGCATGGTCCAGACTACGAGGCGCAGATCCTTAGCTTTGGCACTGGTTGCGTGGCTATGGGATGGGTCACAATGCGTACAGTACTGCGGTTACAACCGCGCCAAAGGAGTTACGGCCATGGAGAATGCTGTTTTTATTGTAAGTATGTTTCTCGGTGTGGCGGCGGTGGCACTACTCGCCTTTACGCTGCTCTGGATTGCCCTCGGAAAAATTGACGTCTGAGGTAGCGGGGACAAATGGAACAAATGCGCCTGCTGAGCGTCAACCTGGGTCGAGCAGAAACACTCAGGCACGGTGCGCGCAGCTTCATCACCGGCATCGACAAAATGCCGACGCAATCAGCTGTGTTCGTTGGCGAGTCTGGCCTCGACAATGACTCGGTCTGTGACCTTGAACACCATGGCGGCCCGGACCAGGCCGTCTACGCATACAGCGCCAATGATTATGCCTGGTGGTCTCGCGAGCTCGGGCGACAAATTCGACCAGGCACGTTTGGCGAAAATCTCACGATCGCCGAGTTTCCCGATGATATGAATGCCGGCGATCGTCTCCTGATCGGCGACCTGATTCTCGAAGCCACAGCGCCAAGAATTCCCTGCGCTACCTTCGCTGCGCAGATGCAGGACAGCAATTTCCCGTTGCGCTTTCGCCATGCTGAACGCCCGGGTGTCTATTTCCGTGTTCTGAACGCCGGCGAAATCGCGGCGGGTGATGCAGTCACGAGTGCCGAAAATCCGGCGCCGTCCGTCTCGATGCTGGAGATTTTCCGTGCCTGGTATGAGCTTAAGCCGAATGCCGACCTGTGGCAGCGGATTGTGGCAGCACCGGCGGGAATCCGGGTACGCGACAAGTTTGCCAGGAAGCTTCTCGCACTGGACGATTAGTTTGCAACGCCCGCAATGGTTTGGTCACGCAACAGCTGCCAGTCGCCGCTCGATACAGCCGCATCGAGTTTCTGCCGCATGTGCTCAAGCCTTTGCTGAATCTGTTGCTGCATCGGCGTGTAGCGGGGGTCATTGCGCAGGTTCGCGAGGATCGGATTCTCGTCAATCTCCCAGTAGTCGAAGGCAAACTCGGACACAAATCCCTCGTCTATAGCCGCCTGCAGTGCGGCCAGGGCGCGGTCTCGGTAGCCCTGCAACTCCAGTATCTGCACATTACGAATCCCGTAGCCCCCGAGGCCCACGGCGGGCATCGTTTCGCTGATGCGCATCGTGGCGGCAAGCAGCTGGGCGCTTCGCCCTGGCTCACCCTCAGCCACGGCAACATAGGCCAGCAGCAGCGCAGCATCGGCGTTGTGCCGATCGATTCGAGCCATCACGTCGGTGGCATTGCCTGCCAGCTCCGGACGCGCCGCGTACAGGTGCCGTCGTGCCGCTTCATAGTCCTGCAAGCGTAGCGCGGCACGTGCCATTAACGGATACACAATCGACGTTTTGTCGATGACCGTATCGGGAATGCTGGAGAGCGTTGCGAGGGACGCCGCGAATTGACCGGCAAGGTATTGCTGCAGTCCCTGGCCGACCGGGTACAAAGGGTGCCCGGTCGGCGTGTGCGCCAGGAATTGCGTGATCAGATCTTCGCGGCCAAAGGCTCTGAGCGTTGCAAAAGACCTGGCCCCGGCAATCGGATCCGTGCTGAGTTCGCGCAGGCGTACGGCCCATGCAACGGCCTCGTCAAGACGCCCAAGCTTCTGCAGGTGCCGGGCGAGGAGTTCGTACGGCGCGGGCCAATCCGGGAATACCTGCATCGCTTCCAGGCATAATTCGATGGCACGCTGATTGTCACCTTTCAGTGCGTGCAGAATTGGCAACTGGACGTATGGCAGGCGGTTGCGCGGGTCGACCGAGAGGCCGCGTAGCAAAAGATCAATCGCCTGATCGATCTGATCTTCATCTTGTCGCAACTCGGAATACCAGACGTAGGCATTCGACAGGTTGGAGTTTAACGCGAGCGCCCGCTCAAAATCGGCCGCAGCAGCAATGTTGCCCTTGCTGCCGTGGGTATGGCTCCAACGCCGTGTCGCAATCATGCCGCGAACTGCATAAGCGTAGGCAAGTCTAGGATCCGACTTCAGCGCCAGTGCCACTGCACGATCTGCGATTTCGTACGCCTCAGCGGCCGGCAGCGCGTTGTGCAGGGTGACCAGGCCCATGACGGTTTCGGCGAGGCCCGCCTGCGCCAGCGCGTAGTCCGGATCGATCGCGACTGCCTGTTCAAACTGCTGACGCGCGAGCAACAAACTGTCGTATTCATGCAGGCCGAGGTTATTTGCAGCTTTGACGTACAGTTCGTACGCCTCGGCATTGCGGGTTGGAATGACGGCAAGGCGCGCGGCTGCATCGGGCGACAGCGACGCGTTCAGTTCGTCGGTAATGTTGCGCGAGATGTCAGACTGCAATTCGAAAACATCCTGCATGCTCGCGTCTGCGTCATATGAATTCGACCAGGCCACGGCGCCTGTTGCCGTATCGTATAGCTGCACGGAAACGCGAACCTTGTCGCCCACGCGCTGTACTGCACCTTCTACCACGGCGTTGACGCCAAGCTCAGCGCCGATGTCACCGAGCGACTTGTCGGAATCCCGATACGCGTTGACAGAAATACTGGAAATTACACGCAGCGCGTTGTTTGCAGCCAGTCGGTCGAGCAGGTCATCGTGCAGGCCGTCGGCGAAGTACGCATTTTCCGGGTCTGCGCTGCGATTTTCAAAGGGCAATACAGCAACTGCATTGGGTACCGAACCGGTTTGCACGACGGCCTGTCGCTGGTGCAATCCACCCAGGTTAAAACCGATGGACACGAGTAAAGCGACGATCAACAGGATGATCAACGGGAGGTTTTTGTTGCCCGACGTTCTTTGACGATAGGAACCGCGATCGATCCTGGATTCACGTTTGATACCCTCGGGCGTGATCTCAAAGATCCATGCAAAGAGAACGGCAACCACGAAGCCTGCGATCACGACCATGACGTAGGCTTTGAAAAAGTCATTGCTGGCGCCGAAGGTTGGCAGCAAGACTGAGCCGGCTTCTATGAAGATCCAGGCAGACAGTGCGTACCCGGTGGCGACCCGGATGACATTGCGGCGTTTCAGTTCGTTGAGCAGGGACATGCGCGGATTATGGCGACAAATGGAGCGTCGCGCAGCCTGCATCTCGGGTGACCCGCAAGCGCTGCGTGCCAATGTCCACCGGCAAGCGACGACACATTGCGCGACAAGAAGTACAAACGAGTATATGACGATGCTTGACTTGTGGATCAAGTGATATCAAAATGATATCAAATTGATTCTATCCGGGAGAGGGCTGATGAATCGCGAAAAAGTAAGCACCGTAATGTCGGGCTACGTCATGATCTTGTTGCTGGCTGCGGCCCAGTTGCTTATGGCGTATCTCTTGTTCGCCGCGCTGCGTGTATTCTCGCTGCCCGGCATTATTGCTGCTGTGCTTGCCAATGGCGTTGTGCTGCTTATGTGGGCGGGCCTGTTCATGGTGCACCCGAATGAAGCGAAGGTACTGCAACTGTTCGGCAAGTACTCGGGCACGGTCCATGAGTCGGGTCTTAAGTGGGCCAACCCGTTTTATTCCAAGAAGGCTGTTTCAGTTCGAGTCCGTAACTTCGAAAGCGGGCGTCTCAAGGTCAATGACTCGAGTGGCAGCCCGATAGAGATCGCCGCGGTCGTCGTATGGAAGGTATTCGACACGGCCGAAGCTTTGTTTGAAGTCGACGATTACGTTGAGTTCGTAAGAATTCAGAGTGAGTCGGCCTTGCGCAACCTGTCGACTACCTATCCTTACGAACCGCTGAATGGTGGACAGACTTCATTGCGCAGTCACCCGAACGAAATTGCGCAGGCGCTCCGGGATGAAATACAGGACCGGCTTGAACAGGCGGGAGTCACTGTTGTTGAGGCGCGCATCAGCCACCTCGCGTACGCCCCCGAAATTGCAAATGCGATGCTAAGGCGACAGCAGGCATCAGCCATAATTGCGGCGCGTCGCGAGATCGTGAGCGGTGCAGTCGGTATGGTGGATATGGCATTGCAGCAACTCAAGGAGCTGGATGTTGTTGAACTCGACGGCGAACGTAAAGCGGCCGTGGTGAGCAATCTGCTGGTGGTGCTGTGCGGCGAGGAACACGCCAAACCGGTGCTCAACACCGGCAGCCTGCACACCGGCTAGACGTCGGAGATTTGAGGTGGCGGCACGCAAAGCATTTGCGCTGCGTATGGACCAGAAAACGCTGGACGCGATGCAGCGCTGGGCGAATGATGATCTGCGTAGCCTGAATAGCCAGATCGAGTTCGTGCTGCGCGAGGCACTCAGAAAGAGTGGTCGCTTGCCGTCGACCAAGGCGTCAGGCGACTGATTGTCAGTGTATGGGTTAGGATGTTGCGCATGAGCAGCTACATGCCATTCATCGTCATTGCGCTCGCGTTGCTGGCGGCAGGCTCGATCGCGTTTGTAGCCTGGGAGGTCTTGACAAAAGACGTGCAGGACGCCCTCGAAAAAGCACTGGGGCAGCCAGCCAATGGCGCGGCCGACACACAGCCTGATCACCTGCCCGGGGAGCAGCAACCGGAGTCCGGATTGAAGTCCGGTCAGGAGCCCGGTTAGATGGCCGGCCAGAAGCCAGCTTGCTGGTCGGCGTCTATTGCACAGACGCCGGGCACGCTGGCCCGGGTCGTCTGTTAGCGAGTCCTGCTGTTGGCCCGGCTGGGCGCCGAACGACGCTGTTGTGCACCTGCGGTCGGTCGCG
>DDIS01000110.1 GCA_002338615.1 Proteobacteria bacterium UBA1844
CGGCGCCGCACTACCAGGCGAACGTGGCCGCCAACCCGGGTTCCGGCGCTTGGCTCCCTGGCTGGCTGCCTCGCTCGTACTACTGCTCGCCGCCGGCTGGTTTGTGACAAACCGTGATGTCGAGATCGATGCGCCGGTAGCAAAGGCGACGCTCGCGGAAAATGGCATTGCGGTACTGCCGTTCGTCAACCTGAGCGACGACCCGGAGCTCGAGTACTTCAGCGACGGCCTTTCCGAAGAGCTGATCCACCGCTTGTCCGGCGTCGAGGCGCTGGCGGTCGTCGCGCGCACATCTGCATTTGCCTTCAAGAATACGAACAAGGACGTCCGCGAGATCGGCCGCGCACTCGGTGTCGCTTACGTGCTCGAGGGCAGCGTCCGCCGTCAGGGAGATCGCGTCCGGATCGGCGCGCAACTTGTCGACGTGCGCAACGGCTTCCACCTGTTCAGCCGGGTGTACGAGCGCCCTCTTTCCGACATGTTCGCAATCCAGGAACATGTGGCGCTTGAGGTCGGCGCGACGCTCGAACCGCAGCTTGCCGGATTGCTGGATGGGTTGCAAAACGCTCCGCCGGAAACGGTGCCCGAAGCGCTGGAAGCCTACCTGCGCGGCAAACACCTGGAGCGCAAGCTCACGGTCGAGAACCTGGAACGTGCAGCGCGCGAGTTCCGCCGTGCCCTCGAGATCGACCCCGGATTCGCCCGTGCTTACGCCGATCTTGCAGGCACGCTTGCGTTGACAAGCGCTTACGCCGAACAACCGATCGAGCCGTACAGGGAGGAAATTCTGGCGCTGGCCGCGCGTGCGCTGGAGCTCGACCCACGCACGGCCCAGGCATGGCATGCCCGCGGCCTGCTCGCGTATGTAAGCGATGATCCCAACGAGGCTATTGAGGCCTTCACTATGGTGCTGCGCATCGACCCGAATGCGGCGAATGCGCTCGCGATGCTCGGGCGAACACTTTATTACCAGGGCCGTAACCGGGAGGCGCTGGAGTACACGACCCGGGCGCTGCAGAAGGACCCGATCAACCACGGGATCATCCACAATCACGCCGCGCTGCTCGGCATGCTCGGTCAGTTCGGCGAGGCCGAGCGCTGGCTCAGGCGCTCGATGGAATTCGAGGACGATGCCGATAACCTGAACACGCTATGGGCCATGGGGGGCGTGAAATACGTGTCCGGCCGTACCGCTGAGGCGGCGCTGTGGCTGGAGCGGTGCATCGAGCTCGGCAATCAGCAGGCTGCGATTCGCACCCAGCTCGGTTGGGCATTGCTCGAACTCGGCGATTACGAGGGAAGCCGGCGGTGGATCGATGACGGCCTCGGCAGGTCGACCGATCCGCTCAAGCTCCTCGACGTGCTGCTGGCCTGGCACTATTTCCAGGGTGACTTCACGGGGCTCGCCGATACCGTACGCGATTACAGCGAGCGCTTTCCGGGACGCACCGAGATGTCGGCGTTTCGCGGAATGTCCGCCTTATATAACGATGACCCTGGCACGGCGGTTCGGGAGTACGAATCGCTGGCCGGGCGAGACTTCGCGCTGTTGAACTCCCCGTGGTCCATGATGTTCGGTCACTGGCACGCGCTCCACCTGGCGCGTGCGCGCCAGCTTGCCGGCATGAACGAGGCCGCGGCACGGACCCTGGACGAAGTGGAAGAGCGGCTCGCGGACTTCGAGCGGGAGTTCGGGTTGCCGATGATGGCCGACTATTACCGCGCTGCTATCGCGAGCATGCAGGGTGAGCGAGACCGCTCGCTCGAATTGCTGGAGCAGGCACGGCGCGGCGGCTGGCGGCGGTACGGCCAGGTCATCACCAGCCCGTTGTTTGAGGCCGTGCAGGGCGACGAGCGACTGAATGCATTCCTCGAAGACGTGCGGAAAGGCCTGCAGGACGAGCATCAGGCGCTTGCAGCGGGTCTTGGTTCCTGACCCGGTAAAAAAATGATTCGGGCCGATGAGCTACACCCGGCGGCCGGCTACAAGTACGAGCCCTTGTCCAGATTCCTGGGCCAGCCCGCGCCGAAAAGGTGGAAAAATACCTGGCTTGCGGTCTGCACGACATGAACGGCTGGCAGGTCGGATCGCTGTTCGGCGATTGCAACGCCTGCTCAGTCCCGGTTGCTGGTCTTTTCGGCCGACGCCAACAAAGATGCACGCCATTGTCGAGGCGTAGTCCTTGACCAGCGTCGGAATGCGCGCGTGAATGCAGCGGGGTTTGCGTATTGCAGGCTTTGCGCAATTGTCAGTATCGGCAGGCGCGTCGCCAGAAGTTGGCATGACACCTCGAAACGTACTTCGTCGATCAGTGATCGAAACGAGATTCCGTGCGCTTCCAGTCGGCGATCCAGTGTGCGTGGGTGTACGGCCAGATCATCAGCAACTCTTCGTAGCGATGTCGAGCCACTGAGGAGGTGGCGGCGCAGGACACGCCGCACCTGGGCGGGAAGGTCGCCCGTGCTGCGGGCTTCCAGGTCGCGAACCTGTTTTTCGAGCAGCAGCAATCGGGCAGGATTGCTGGTCGGAAGCGGCGTATTCAGCCAGTCACTCCTGAACACCAAAGCGGAATGTTCGGCATCGAATCGCAGGGGAGCGCTGAAGAATTCCCGGTACGGTTGCAGGTCAGGTGGCGCGCGCCGTGTAAAGACGATCTCGACCGGACTCCACTTGGCGCCGCAAAGTGTCCGCATGATGTTCCAGCAATTGGCGAGGACACAATCGTAGATCAATTCAGGGCGTTCGACTCCCGGCTCGTAGAGCGCATAGCCCCATTGCGCGAACAAGGGACCCTCGGAAAGCTCTACGAGGCCGCCGCCGTCGCTCAGCGTCAGATAGCGCCCGATGAGCCTGATCGCCGCGCGCACATCCGGGGCCGCTCTGGCCATTTCAGCCACGATACCGAGGGCGTCGAGCGACGTGTATTGCCCCATTAACAGGCCAAAGTGCGGACAATCCGCCTGGTCGGCGCACAAGCCGATCAAGTGGCTGCCGTCGCGAAAAGGAATCAGGTTCTCGGGATCATTGAACTGATCTGCAGGGAGTCCGGATTCATGCAATACCCTGCCAAGGTCGACGCCAAACTCTTTCAGCAAGGGAACCAGTGCCAGAATTTCTGAGACCCGCCCATAGCCGCCTGGTACGACGCCGCCGACATGGGTCTTGACCGCTTTTCCCCCGGCTTCTGCCACACGGGGTGTCTTGTTGAAATTGATGACGTGCCTTCCCTGCTCGAATTACCACGAAGCTGCCATCAGTTTGTCACAAAATGGCAAGCCTCTCCAAAGGACGGGTCGCTAATCTGACCTGCGCGCCGCCAGCTGTTACAAATATTCGAATCTCCGTGCTATCAGCGATCCGGGTCATGGTTGCTTCCGCGACCACACACAATTTGCGATCGCGCGCGGCTCGCAGTCGCAAAATGGTAAGAACAAGCGCATCGGTTGAGGCAGCATCGCACGGTGGTATTGACGCGACACCCCGTGCCCGCGTATCGGATCCGGTTCGGCCGGCAGTTTCGAGCGTACAATCGCACGGGCAAAAGCAGTTGGAACCGGTCAACCGGGGCGCGGCCAGACCGCCTGGTGCCCATCAACCCACCCAATTGCGTCCATCCGGAACTTCTTCCGCACCGGGCATGCAAGCCCGACGGCCCTCTTTTACAGGAAACGCTCGTGCAATTTCGAAACATTACTTCCACGCTGTCAGCCGTCATCGCACTGGGCTTGCTCGCCGGCTGTAACCCAAACCCCGATGCTACCGGCAGTGCCGCACCACCGGCGGCCGCTCCTGCAGCGACCGCGACCGGGCAGGCTGCGCCGACGATGAAGATGACCACGCCGATCCCGGCGGATATTACGACCCCGGATAGCGTGGAAACCCGCATCGGCACCTTGCACTTCAACGACGGCTTCCCGACCGACGAGACGGTGCAGAAGGTGTACGACAATCTCGCCTTCCAGCGTGGCGTGACAACCTTTCTTGCCGCAATGCCAGGCGGCTCGGCCGAAGCCTTCCGCCAGGGTTTGGCCAGCATCGGCGTTGACGACAACCAGTCCGTGGCCCTCTTCGAGGACCTGATGGATTCCCGGTCACTGTTCCTGACCGGCAACACCGAAAGCATTTACGGCCTGGCATGGGTGGACCTGAAGGATGGCCCGCTCGTGTTCGAAGTGCCGCCGGACGTACTCGGGTTCATCGACGACCACTGGTTCCAGTACGTGACGGATTTCGGCCGGGTCGGCCCCGACAAGGGCCAGGGCGGCAAGTATCTGCTGCTGCCGCCAGGTTACAAGGGCGAGGTGCCGCAAGGCTATTTCGTCATCAATTCCAGGACCTACGGCAACCTGCTTTTCTGGCGCGGTTTCATGAAGGACGGCAGCACCCAGCCGGCTGTGGCGTCGATCAAGAAACTCGCCAAGATCTATCGCTTGAAGGACGCCGGCAACCCGCCGCCGATGAAGTTCGTCAACACTTCCGGCAAGGTCTTCAACACCATCGGCGCCAATACCTACAAGTTCTACGAGGATATCGACAAGCTCGTCCAGCACGAGCCGAACGACGCCTTCAGCCCGGCGGTCCTCGGCCAGCTGGCCGCCCTTGGTATCGAGAAGGGCAAGACCTTCAGGCCCGACGCGCGGATGAAAAAAATCCTCACCGAAGCTGCAGAGGTCGGCAACGCCACGGCGCGCGCGCTGGTCTTCAAGTATCCCGACCCGAGCGTCTATTTCTATCCGGGCAGCGCCTGGTTCACCGGCTTTTTCGGCAGCAACTATGAGTTTCAGTCGCAGCCGGGCGTGAACAACACCGACGCCATGGTCCACTTCATTTACTACGCCACCGGCATCACACCGGCGATGGCATTGAAGCTGGTTGGCAAGGGTTCGCAGTACGCCGCAGCGGTAACTGATTCCAACGGCAAGCGACTGGAGGGCGGCAAGACTTACAAACTGCACCTGCCGCCGAACATCCCGGCCAGGGACTTCTGGTCATTCACGGTCTACGACAACCAGACTCGCTCCATGCTGCAGACCGACCAGCCCGCCCCGAGCATCGGCAACGAGAAGAAGGGCGTCGTGGCGAACAGCGACGGCTCCGTCGATCTCTGGTTCGGTCCGACCGCGCCCAAGGGTCACGAGTCCAACTGGGTGCAAACCGTGCCTGGCAAAGGCTGGAACGTGGTGATGCGGCTTTACGGGCCGGAAGAGTCGTGGTTCGACAAAACGTGGCGGCCGGGCGAGATCGAACCGGTCATGTAACTGGCCTGGATCGTTGCACAGGCCGTCTGCTTTACGTTCGGCAAACATCCCGGGGTTGATCCAATGATGTGGGCCCACCCCGGCTGACGGAGACCATACATGTTCGAAAGAATCCCGACTATCCGCCGCGCTATGACCGCAATAGGCATTGCCGGCCTGCTCGCGTTGACGACCGTATTGCCGGCAGCAGCCGCGACCAATCCGCTGGCATCCTGGAATGATGGCGCGACAAAGCAGGCCGTGATCTCGTTCGTCGAAAAAGTGACCGATACCGCAAGCAAGGATTTCGTGCCCACCGAAAAGCGCATCGCGGTATTCGACAATGACGGGACGCTGTGGGTCGAACAGCCGATGTACGCCCAGGTGGCTTTTGCACTCGACCGGGTGAAAGCGCTGGCTCCCGATCACCCCGAATGGCAAAAGGACTCCGCGCTCAAGGCAGCGATCGAGGGCGACACGACGACCCTGTTGGCGTCAGGTTACGACGGCATTTTAGAACTGATGGCAGTGACTCACGCCGGCATGACGACCGCCGAGTTCGAGGGGACCGTGACGGACTGGATCGCAAAGGCCGAGCACCCGCGCTTCAAACGGAAATATACCGAGCTGGTCTATCAGCCGATGATCGAGTTGCTCGACTACCTGCGCACAAACGGCTTCAGTACCTATATCGTGTCAGGCGGCGGCGTTGCGTTCATGCGGCCGTGGACACAGAAGGCCTATGGCATACCGCCGCCCAACGTCGTCGGCTCAAGCCTCAAGACCAGGTTCGAGATCATCGACGGCGAGCCGCAGCTCATGCGCCTGCCGGAACTGGGGTTTATCAACGACGATGGCGGAAAGCCGGAAGGCATCAATCTCCACATCGGCCGGCGCCCGATCGCGGCCTTCGGCAATTCCGACGGCGACATGCAGATGCTGCAATGGACGACGGCGGGCGATGGTCCACGCCTGGGGGCGATCGTTCACCATACCGACGCGGCGCGTGAATATGCCTACGATCGCAAATCATCGGTCGGCGCACTCGACAAGGCGCTCGATGCCGCGCCGGCCAACGGCTGGATCGTCATCGACATGAAGAAGGACTGGAAAAGTATCTTTCCACTTTGAAGCGGCTTTGAAGTAATGTGCGTAGTTCGGGAACCTTTTGCCGATTCGTGCATCATGGGGGTGGGGCAGGGTAATTATTGCGTGCCGTTTCGGCGGCTGCGCCACAGGAGCATTCGATGGCAACAGCCGCTGCCGCACTGCCGGCAAGTTTCTCGCACCTCGGCGATGAGGACATCATCATTCGCATCAAAGGCGGTGAGATTGATGCCTACGAGGGCATTATGCGACATCACAACCAGCGCCTGTTTCGCATCGCACGCAGCATCGTCACGGACGACGCAGAAGCGATGGATGTTGTCCAGGAGACATTCATCGTCGCGTTCGAACGCCTGGCCGAACTCAAGGAGCCTGCCGCATTGCCGGCATGGCTGGGACGAATCGCGCGCAACTCCGCTCTGATGCGGCTTCGCAAGAGCCAAAGGCTGGAATATATGGACGAACCTGATGTCGAAAATGTACTAAACATGTCGAACTCGGTAAAAAGGCCCCAGCAACCCGAATCCGTACTGGCCAACAAGCAGCTGCGACAGTTGCTCGAGGACTTTATTGATGATTTGCCGGATGCGTTTCGAACGGTCTTCATGTTGCGTGCCGTCGAACAATGCTCGGTAGCCACCACGGCTGAAATAATGGGTATCGAGCCCGCCACGGTAAAAACCCGCTACCACCGTGCGCGTCTGCTGCTGCAGGATCGGGTGATGCAGTACAGCGACGCCGTCGGCGTTGCGGTGCACGAGTTCGCCGGTCATCGTTGTGACAGCATTGTGCGCAATGTTCTCGACAAGCTACGCGCGGGCGCCTGATTTCCACACACCTTTTTTGACGACACGTGCCCACAGCGCCCGGGCGACGGCCATTCTCCGCTCGCACCTCCCTGCTATACTCAAAACAGTCCGTGGGCCATGTGTGCCACGGTCGTGCCCGGCCAAGAATCCTGGAACCCACCCCAACAATAAAAGGTATTGAGCTATGTCAAAAAAATACACCGGCGGTTGCGATCACGTTCATACGCATTCGGATAAGGATCCAATCGACAATCACACCTGTCATTGCTCGGTTTGCAAGCGTGTGACAGGTCAGGACAGCACTCACGTTGTCTTCTTCAAGCATAGCGACCTCAAAGTCGACAATCCGGATGGTCTGAATCGCCAGCCATTCAATGATCAGAATGTTGATGGCCCGCTTGAGCTATGTACCTGTGCGACCTGCGGAACGCCGATCATGCTCGACGACAGGCAGGGGCGGATCCGCGTCATTGTGCCAAACCTGATGGGCCACGATGCTGCGAAACTACCAGCGACCTATCACGCGTTTTTCGATCCGTCCACGGGCGCTCCCAAACCTGACGACGGTCGAGCGGTCTACGCAGGCTTGCGCCCGGAATTCGTCTGGCCTGCTTCAGCGTAATGGAGGCGGTGTATTCCGCCAACGCGGATTACGCCGTTTTTTGCTGTCCCGGCCGGCCGGCGCGGGCAAACTCGCTGAGTTCGGTCAACACGGGTGCCAGGTAATCGGTAAATCGCTGCCAGCGTCCGATCGAGCTCGAGTAGATCGGCTGGCGCACCTGCCAGCGGCTCGGCGTCGCCACGTTTCGTTGTTGTTCATAGAAGCGCAGGCACTGCGGGTCCCATGCACAACCGACTGCGTCGAGCAGCGTACGGCAGGTATTCTCGTGATCGACAACCAGGTCTTCATAGCGCAGGTCAAACATTTGCAGCGGCAGTACTTGCCGCCAGTGCGCCATTAGCCGCCAGTATTCGCGAAAGTAGGCGAGGAATTTTCCGGCGTCGGTGGCAAAGCCGTGACCGGCATTGAAATCCTCAACGAAGCAGGACAGGCACACGTCACGAGGGTCACGCCAGCAATGAATGACGGCGGCAGACGGAAACAGAAGTGCAATCAGGCCAAGATAGAAGAAGTTCTGTGGCATCTTGTCAGTAACCCGCTCCGCGTCCGGCGCTACAGCCTCGAGTATTGCGAGGTAGCTGGCCGCCAGCTCCTTGACAATACCTGGCTCCAGCAACGCGGCACCTTCGGGGAAGGGCAGGTCCAGGCCGGTTTTTTTCCTGAAGTCGAGAGCGATAGTACCGAAGTAAGGCAGTTCGCCGCCGCCTGCGATACGAGGGTGGCTTGAGAGGATTTGCTCCGCAAGCGTCGTACCTGTGCGCGGCATGCCAACAATGAAAACCGGTTTCCTGCCTGGGTCTCCGACCTTGCCAAATTGGGCAAAGAATTCTTGCGTAAAGGTCGCACACAGGGCGTCGACCTGGCCTGCAATCCCATCCGATCCGGATGACCTGTTACGCGCCTTGATTTCGTTGGCCTGCCTGAAATGTACCAGCGCCTGTCGAGGGTCGCCCGCGCGATCATGATACTTGCCCAATCCGTAGTGCAGTTGGGCGCGGCCCTCGGGGCTGACCGTTTCGCTGCCGAGCAGTTCAGCCGCGCTGGCAAGATGCGATTGCAGCGGCTCCTCTGCCTTCGACGCAATGATTTTCGCGAGCGCCCTGGCATCGTCGGGGTCGTTTTCGAATGCTTCGACGACGCATTGCCGGGCGCCGGCAAAGTCGCCACTGTCCTCGTAGGTCGTTGCCAGGTTTCGCAGCGCGGCGCCATAGCCGGGCTCGATTTCCAGCGCCCGTTTGAATGACGCCTCGGCAAATTCGTGTCTGCCCCATTGCCGATAGGCAATGCCCCTGTTGTTCAGTGCGAGCAGGTTGCCTGGCTCAATATCGAGTACCTGGTCATAGGTGGCTGTCGCTTCTTCGAAATGGCCCGCATCCTTCAAAGCGTTGGCGAGGTTGAATCGCGTTGCAAGGGCCGTGTCGTCAATCGCCAGTGCCTTCCTGTAGCAGTCGATTGCGCCGTGCAAATCGGCAAGCGCGCGCCGTGCAGCGCCCAGGTTGCTCAATGCCCCCGCGTGGCCAGGCTCCAGGGTCAGCGCCCGTTCCAGCAAATCGCGGGCCCTTCGCGCTTCGCCCTGTCGCATCAGGCGCACGGCTTCGGAGCGCAGGCGTCGGGCAATGGTATGCGGTTTATCACTCATGAATTCATGCTACCCATGCCACTATTACGGCACAAGCCTCATCAATAATTGGCTAAACAATCATTCAATTATTGGTAGACATCCGAGACCGAAATTGCGATGATCCGGAGCTTGTACAGACTCATCGGAGCGCTGAAACATGGCTGCAAAGAAGAAATCGACACCCCCACCCTGTACCTGGTCCGCCCTGCTGGTCTCCTCGGCGCTCGCATCTGTATCCGCTGGGGTTCGTGCCGACGACAGCGACGCTGACGACAATGCGGTCCTCGATGAGGTCATCGTGCGCGGCATCGCGCAAACGTTTCGCGACAAGAAATCCGGCAGCGTGACGGGCCTCGACACAGCGCTTGCCGATATTCCTCAGGCCGTTTCTATCGTGTCCGAACAGATGATGGACATGACCGGATCTCGGGGACCGGCCGACATCGCTGACCTTACTCCGGGTTTGAATCGCAACGGCACGGATGTCGGCGCAGGAACACTGCTGTCGTCTCGTGGTTTCGAGGTCAGCTTCCGCAACGGTCTCAAGATTAACGGACTGGCGGTGATCAACCAGTTCACGCTGGACTATGCAGCCATCGATCGTGTCGAGGTCGTGCGCGGCCCGAACTCGATTATTTACGGCCAGAACGATTTCGGTTCGGCCGTCAACACCGTGTTGAAGAATCCGCTCAAGGAGTTTCAGGGGACCGCATCGATTGAAGGCGGCGACTTTTCGTTCTTTCGGGGTGAGGTCGATGTAGCAGGCGGACTTGGAAACGCGGGGACAACGGCCGGCCGCCTGGTTGTAGCTTATGAAGATGCCGGCAGTTTTATCGATTCTGTCGGATCCGATCAGTTCGTGATCGCGCCGAGCATCAACTTCGAATTGTCAGACAAGACGGAACTCACGGCCTGGGGCTACTACCAGCAACGCGACCAGGCACCGTACACGGACGGATTCGGGGCACTGCTCGACCCGCTCACCGAGGACCTGAGCATCCCGGACATTCCGGACTCCACCTATCTTGGCGCTACCTGGAACAGCGCGGATACCGAGGTCGCGCTGGCCATCGCCGAGCTCGATCATGACTTTGACGACGACCTCGGGTTGAAGGTTCGCGGCGCATACATTCACTCCGAACAAAGCATACGCAGCGCCTTTCCCGTCATGGCGTACGACGAACCCGACGAGTCAGGAGATGTGGTTCTGTACAACTACGGGCTCGACGAGGAGTTTGACATCCTGGTTGCCGAAGCCAGCCTCGACGGCAATTTCGAGGCATTCGGTGAGCGTCAATCCTGGGTCGTGAGTGCCGATGTGCGTTTTATCGACAATCCGCAGGTCGAACTCGACACGGAAGTCTTTGACGACCTCTATCCCGATGACGTCGTTCAAAACATCTTCAACTTTGACCCGACCGCCTACGGCACCGCACCGCCTGACGCCGATCCGATTTTCAGGAACTCGGACAGGGAAGATATCTATGGGGTCAGCGGCGTTCTGTGGCTGCGACCGAACGATCGGCTGCAGATCCTCCTCGGCATGCGCTACGAATACCTCAGCTCCGACGTCGATGTCGACGACATTGAGGGCGGTGAAGCATTTCGTTACAAGGACTCCGATACCGCCGTCGACTTCAGAGCCGGCGCCGTGTATTCGCTAAGCGATACGATGAACGTTTACGGCAGCTACAGCGAGGGGCATGAATTCAATCTGGACGAGGACTTTTTCGGGCGACCGACGCCGCCCATCGAGCGTGGCAAGCAATGGGAAATCGGCCTCAAGGGCGACTTGCTGGATGGCGATATCAGCTACGCACTGACTGGATTCACGATTGAGCGCAGTGACCAGGTTCTTGGCGATCCGAATCCGCTCGCAGAAAATCTCGGCACGTCTTTCATTGTGCCGTCGCAACGCAACAGCGGGCTGGAGTTTGAACTGCTCGGCGAGGTCGTTCCCGGCTGGAACGTTGCCGTGTCATACGCATACCTCGATATTGATATCGACAATATCCCCGCAAGCGCTCTTGCCGCGGCTGAGGACGCACTGGACGACGCCGAGGCAGGCGGTGATCCCGACGAAATCGAAGTAGCGGAAGACTTTCTTGAATCGCTCGAGGAAGCAGACGCACGCGGTGGCAATCGTACCGGCAATTCGCCCGAGCACGCCTTTACGTTATGGAACACCTATGAGTTTCTTTCCGGCTCCCTGCGGGGCCTGCGTATTGGCGCGGGCTATATTCACGTCGGTGACCGGGAAGCCGACGACATCGGTTCGATCACTCTGCCGGGCTATGACAGGATCGACCTGACTGTCGGTTACATTACCGAGGGTTGGGAAGTTGTCCTTAGCGCGAAGAATATTACCGACGAGCAGATTTACGTGTCCAGTTTCAACGATACCTTCGAAGGATGGTTGTTCGAACAGCCGCGACAAACTACGCTGCGCCTGACGAAAAGGTTTTAATCACTCCGGGCGGCGAATCCATGAAGCTTGACGTGCCTGCACGTGACCTTGGTGAAGTGAATGCCGCGGCACTGATCGATGCGGTGCTCGAGGCCAGCGCGCAGGACTGGCAGGAAGAAACCCTGCGCCAGGAACGTTACGAGCAACACCACGACACTGAATCCCTGATTCTGTGCTTCTGCGATGGCTGGCCGAATCTTAGAATGATGAAGGGACCAGCGTGGGACAGCCTGTATCCTTGCGCCGCTCCGGTAATCAATGAGATTCTGAATCGAGGCTATAAGCGCGGTGGCAAGGTAGTACGAATGATGGCCGCGAAACTCAAACCTGGCGGGCATATCGCCCTGCATTCGGATACGCACCCGTCGTTTGATATCGGCCACCGGATTCATGTGCCATTACAGACCAATGACCAGGTTGAATTCATCGTTGACGGCTTGAGAGTCAGGATGCGCTGCGGCCACGCCTATGAAATCGATAACAAGCGCAGGCACGAGGTCAGCAACCGTGGTGCAGCGGACCGGATTCACCTGATATTCGACTACGTGCCGCCGGAAGCCCTTGAGCCCTGAACTGCATGGTGAATTTCTCGTTCATCGTCGATAGCCGCGCGGGACACCAGGTCGACGACCCGGACGAAATAGTAGAGACTCTGCATGTCTTGACGTTCTATTGATGCAGCGCTGTGTTTAGAGTTTACTGTCTCCCGTGAGCAGCGCTGCACGTACAGAATTCTTGGAAACACGCGTCGGTTCCGGGCCTCAGCCAGATCAGGTGATGATATGAAGAATATCCTTGGTGTTTACAGCGCGCCCCAGCAGCATTGGGTTGGCGACGGATTCCCCGTTCGTTCGCTGTTTTCCTACAACAGCCACGGCGAGCACCTGAGCCCGTTTCTGCTGCTGGACTACGCAGGGCCTGCGAAATTCGAGCCGGCTGAGCGGCCGCGCGGCGTCGGCGAGCATCCGCACCGCGGTTTCGAAACGGTCACCATTGTGTACGAAGGCGAGGTCGCGCACCGTGACTCGACCGGGGCCGGAGGCACTATCGGCCCGGGCGACGTGCAATGGATGACCGCCGCAGCCGGCATCCTGCACGAGGAATTTCATTCCGCGGAGTTCACGCGCAATGGCGGAACGCTGGAAATGGTCCAGTTGTGGGTCAACCTGCCGGCGAAGGACAAGCTTTCGAGGCCAAAGTACCAGGACATACTGAATCGTGATATCCCGAGTGTTGCGCTGCCCGACGATGCCGGCACTGTGCGTGTTATCGCGGGCGAATACGACGGTCATCGCGGACCGGCGGATACATTTTCGCCGCTTGATGTCTGGGATGTACGACTGAAGCAAGATCGTCAGGCGCAATTCAGCTTCGACGAAGGTCGAACACTTGCATTGGTTGTACTCCACGGCAACGTTAGCGTTAACGGCGAAGCCCTGCACGAAGCCCAGTTCGCGCTGCTGGATACTGCTCGGCGAGATCTTGTGGTCGACGCTCATAACGACGCAACGCTGCTGGTACTCAGTGGCGAGCCGCTTAACGAACCCGTGGTCGGACATGGCCCGTTCGTGATGAACACGACAGCAGAAATCCGCCAGGCGATTCAGGACTTCAATGCGGGCCGCTTTGGCCAGATTGCTCATTGAGCACGAAGGAGAGCAACCATGAAACTTTATTTTGCCCCAGGCACCTGTGCGCTTGCGCCGCGGCCGGCGCAGCGATTCTGCTGCTAACGCTCAATCAGCCTGAGCAGCAATACGCCCACTCGCTTGGCGTTCATCGGCAGCGTTCGTAAATCCGCGATCTCATCCACGGTATGTCCGCCGGAACCCATTAGCCCTACACCATCGATAGCCATATCAACGTATGCGGCCGTGAAGGAAATGTCGGCGGCACCGGCATTGCGCGGGTCAACTGCCTGCACCGGGCCAAAGCCCAGATCACGGCTTACCTCGTCGAACAAACTCAATAATTTCCGGTTTCCGTCCGTTGCTGACATCGGCGGATAGCCTTCGCCGAATCTGATTGTCGCCGCAGTTTGCGGCAAACTGTCCGCCACAATGGACAGCATTTCGCTTTGCACCTTTGCCAGTTGTTGCGGCGAAATCGTTCTGAGGTCACCACTTGCGCGCAGCGTCTGTGCAATTACGTTGTCCTTGCCCGTCGCGCTGCCACCGCTGCCGGCTTCGTAGTTCACAGTTGTGCCGCCACTGATAATGCCGGGATTTACAGTCAGCAGTTTCTTGCCGGCCAGCTGTTCACGGAATGCATTCAGTATGCGCGCGGCCTCGTAGATTGCGCCAAAACCCACCTCGGGCTGGAAAATCTGTGATGAGTGAGCCGGCTTGCCGGTCACGGTCAGCTCCCAGTCAACGCTGCCACGTCGCGCGATGACCGCCGTTGCCGGGTTGCTGTCGCCATCCTCGAAGCCAATGGCAATATCGGCCCATTTCGCGGCATCAATCAGCGATTTTCGAGCAAGCGGCAATGGCTCGCCGGACGCTTCTTCGTCGCCGGTAAGGACTACCGTCAGTGACAGGTCGTCAAGCGCGTCGACTGCATCGAGCCCGCGCAGTGCCTCCAGCATCACTACGTTGCCGCCTTTCATATCCGTGGTACCAGGCCCGCTCGCAAAGTGCTTGTCGATGAGCTCGAACTCCTGGAACGGGCTATCCACCGGAAACACGGTATCGAGATGGCCAATGAGCAAGACTTTTGGCCCTTTGCGATGTCGGGTTGCAACAACATGACCGGCGCGATGGAATTCATCGCCTGGTTGCCATGTCGTATCGAATCCGAGTGCGGCAAATTCCTGCATGAAACGTTCGCCGACGAGTCTCACGCCGGGAAAGTTATAAGTACCACTGTTGATGTCAACGGTTTGCTCCAGCAACTGCAAGGCGTGGTCGTAGTTGTTGTCGACGGCAGCAAGGAGCGCACGTTCCCGTGCATCAGTGCTTTGTGCCCTGGCAATCGAACTGGAAGACGAAAAAACAAGAAAAACCAGGAATGCGAGCCGCATAACAATGCCCATGAAAGAAAATTTGTTGAAATTATAGCTAACGGTGTCAATGGGAATCAGGAAATAAAAGGCCAAACCGCAGCCATCGGAGACAAGAAATACTTTTTTTTTGGAGCGTCAACCTAAGGCTTGAACCTCAGAGAGCAGGTAGAGTATGTTCTCCATGCTTTTCTGCCATTGACAGGAACCGAGCTATCCGTCGCACAGTCGCTTCCTTGCTACTAGTATCGATACTCTCGCTATCGGCATGCCCGGCCCTTGCGAGCTATGGAATCTATGTCGGCCGCAACCTGACCGAAAATGGCAGTGTATTTCTCGGTGGCTCGGGAGACGAGGTATCGAGCCACTGGCTGGAGATCGTCGCCGCGAAACAGCATCCTCCTGGCGCGACCGTGTCCGTTGGCGTCGACGAAAGTGCGTTCCTGCCTGGCGTACTGACCACGATTCCACAGGTACCGCATACCGCGCGCTACCTGACAATGAACTATACCGAGTACGAAGGGTTCCCGCCGCCACTCACCAATGGCGGACTGAACGAATACGGCGTTGCCGCTCGTGACATCTGGTCGCCGTCGCGCGAGGAACTGGTCGATATGACGCCGGAGCCACAGCGCGGTCCCAACTACAGTGACCTGTCTCGTATCGTAATGGAGCGAGCCCGGTCCGCGGAGGAGGCCGTTACCATCGTCGGCGACCTGATCAATACATACGGCTATTCATCCTACGGCGGCAACTCGCATATGTTCGCCGACTCGAAGGAAGGCTGGGTGCTCATCGAGTTTGCCGGCGGCAAGGGGCTCTGGGTTGCGCGGCGACTCGGTCCTGACGAAGTGGTCATGTTCTACCCGGGCTACATTGGTGAGATTCCGACGGACATTCAGGCCGATCCGGATTTTCGTGCCTCCGACAACTTTGTTTCCTTCGCAATCGAAAAAGGCTGGTTCAGTCCCGACTCAGGGAAAGCTTTCAATGTCACTGAGGTATACGGTACCGATGAAATTCGCTTTCCACGGCAGGAAATGGAGCAGGAGCTGCGGCGCGCGGCGCCAATCGATCTCCGCGACATGCTCAACGCGGTTCGCGACCGCAGGATTTCCAAAGACGCTACCGGCTACGGGCAGGTTGCAGAACTGAAAAGTGACACGCCGGCGAATCTGCGTACGCTGTGGGTTGCGCCGACCGGCTCGGTGACCGCACCGTTTATACCTTACCGCATCGGCGTTGAGGGTATTCCACCGGAGTATGGCAGGCATCGCTACCTGAGCAAGAATGAGTCGCGGAACTTTATAACGCCCGACTGGCAGGTGCGCGAAGCCACACTATTTGCCGGCCGGCTATTCAAGCGCCTGATGTACTACACCTGCGACCAGCCGCAAAAGTTTCTGCCGGAAGTTACGGAAGCGCTCACGGCCTTCGAGGATCGCATGATCGCCGAGCAGGCCACAGTCGATACAATTGCAGCAACGCTGTACTCGGCGAATGAACCGGCACTGGCCAGAAAATACCTGACGGACTACACGCACGGCCGTGCCTTGGCAGCACTCGACCTCGGTGTCGCTTTGCTTGCCAGCATCGAAGCCAGAACACGGGTCCTGTATGGGATACGTGAACCTGAAGGCAATGAAACCAGCCGTCTCGATTACCAGATGGTGAAATGCATGCAGCCGGATTCGTGATCGTCACGTCGTTGGCTCCGACAGCAAGCCTTTCAGTAATCCGACGCACATCAGCAACAACAGGAAGCCGAACGGCAGCGCAACCGAAATAGTCAGTGCCTGCAACGATGCCATACCGCCACCCACCATCAGCGTAATAGCAACCAGCCCTGCAAGAGTGCACCAGAATACACGCTGCCGTACAGGTGCATCGAGTTTGCCGCCCGCGGTAATCGTATCCATGACCAGTGATCCTGAATCGGCCGATGTAATAAAAAATATCGCGATCAGGAGTACGCTGAGTGTTGACGTGATGTTCGCAAAGGGTAGCTGCTCGAGCATTCTGAACAGTGCCAGTTCTGGCACGGAATCGGCAACTCCCCGATAGCCGTCAGTAAATAATTGGTGCAGTGCAGTGCCGCCGAAGTTCGACATCCACAGAATACCGATGATTGTCGGGACGATCAGCACCCAGGTGATAAATTCACGGACTGTCCGGCCGTAGCTGACGCGGGCGATGAACATGCCAACGAACGGTGACCACGATATCCACCACGCCCAGTAAAACGTGGTCCACCCGTGCAGAAAGTCGGTATCTTCGCGGCCGACCCAGTTGCTAAGCCTCGGCAGGTAGCGGGCGTAATCCACTACCGCGTGGCCCATAGTGGAAATTATGGCCAGCGTAGGACCAGCAACAAGTACGAACAGGAACAGCAGAGCCGCCATTCCCATATTGATCCCGCTCAAACGTTTGACGCCCTTGTCGAGACCCGCAACGACCGACACGAGTGCAACCGCGGTTATTACTATAATCAAGATGACTTTGGTCATGTTATTTACAGGCGTGCCAAACAGGTAGTGCATGCCTCCTGCAATTTGTTCCGCGCCGTAGCCGAGTGATACGGCGAGGCCGAACAAGGTTGCGAGGACTGCCGTGATATCGATGATATGCCCGACGGCCCCCCAAACCCGATTGCCGAACAATGGAAAGAAGGCTGAACGCAGGGTAAGAGGCATGCCGTGGTTGAAACTGAAATAGGCCAGTGACAAACCGACGACCGCATAGATTGCCCAGGCGTGCAGCCCCCAATGCGTGATCGCCGCGGCCATACCGGCGGCGCGGGCTGTTGTGATGTCTGCAGGGTCGATACCGAGCGGTGGGTTCAAACTGTGCGTGACCGGCTCGAGGACGCCGAAAAACATCAGCCCGATTCCGACACCGGCGGCAAACAACATGGCCAGCCATGACGGGTAGCCATATCGTGGCCGCGCTTCGGGCCCGCCGAGTCGGATCCGGCCGAGCCGGGAAAAGGTAATCCCCAGGCAAAATAAAATGAGAATGTTGACGATGCTCATGTAGAACCAGTCGAAGGTCGACCTGATCCAGAGACGCATTTCAGTGAATGCGATGGCAGCCTGATCGAGAAATAGCAGGGTGCCGATGACGAATAACACCGCGAGCAGCGCGGACACAGCAAAGACCGGATTGTGAATATCGAGACCGAGAACCTCGATATTGTTGTCGCCGATTTCGTGCTCTATTACCGGTTGCTTGGCATTGTCAGGCTGGTCGTCGTTCAAGCGCGCTCCTTAATTTACAGGCGCCACGATCAATACGACCCGGGGACCTTGCTGATTCAGCCTACGGCGACAGGTCCTGAGAGTCAAAACAGCATAAGTGAACGGCTCGTTACTCCTCCGGCCAGCAAGCAGACCGATATGTGCGGCTCAAAACCGGTAGATCGCCGCCGCACCTGTCTGCGTCGGCATTCTCTCGGTAGGCACGATGATAACTTCGCCGCCCGTTCTCAGAACCTGTTCGCTGATGTCGTCCAGTAGATCATCAACCTCGTGGTTCAAGCGCTTGCCAGAGTCAGCATTGCGTGGCTCGAAATTGAGTTTTCCCGGAATCACCCGGTCAGCTTCGACCAACAAGGTTTCCACTTTGCCTGCAAAGGCCGCTGCGGCGATGGCGTCGAGACTCTCCGCGCCGCGGCCATTGCTGCTTGCTGCACCAAATGCCTCCACGAAGCCTGCCAGTCGTTTGAGGTAGTGCGGCAACATCAACTCCCACGCACGTTCGCGCAAGGTTTCCAGTGACAATGCCTCCGGATTGGCCTCGATACCTTCACTGATCAGGAACTGGTTGCGACTGATCGAGCGGAACAATCGATGATGCTGCGGCAACGCTGCCAGTATCAGGCGCTGTCCCGATGATCCCGAAAAATGTTCCGTTACTGCGCGGTCGACCGCGCGAAAAAATTTCCGGATGTCACGATCGTCGGCGTCCTGTTTTACGTCGGTGCCATGGTGTGCTGCGGCCCTGCGCCCGTACGCGCGATGCGCGCCTTCCCGACTATCCGGCGCAGCTAACGCTTGATCATTGGCCGTGTACGGTACGCCTTCAATTGGCGGCAGCCTGTACAGCGTGTCCCGATTCCCCTCGTACATTGAGAACGAACTTCGGCTCAGGCCCAATACCTGGTAACTGTCGGCCGATTGCACAATGCGCATGAGTGGCTTGGTATGGAAGCTGTCGTCGACCACGGCGCGCTCAAGCACCGGCCGCGGCAACTTATACACGCGGAACAGCCCGGGTGCGCCGAACACTGCAAGTCCGAGGTTCGTGTGATTCCAGAAATCGCGGTCTTTGGCCAGCGCTTCGAACGGTTGCAACAGTGCGGGGATGTCATGCGATGGGTATTTGGCGCGCAAAGACTTTTCCAGCGCTTTCAGCAGGACGCGAAAACGAATAGGGTCCTGAGCGTTCTCGGGATGTGAAAGATGCGTGGGCTGGTAGAGAGACAGACAAGGAGGTTGATGCTCGCCCAACAGGAAGTCGGGATAGTCGCGAATCAGTTGTTCCATTTTTTTCGATCTCCGATGAGTGCCTGGAAACATGCGTTGAGAACGCCCCGTGGTCGACATTGCAGTGCGCCGCACCCGATCCGGTACGGATTGCGGCCAAAGCGTTGTCAGGCTTCAGCATAACACCCGAAAAGCCCACAATAACTCCGGAGTTCCCGCGCCGGGTATGTGGCCAACACGGATGGAATTTTTCGGCGCGATAGTGGCCACTCGCATGTGAGTTGCGCCTGGCAATCCACTAAAATTGATCGTGGTAAAGCACCGTTTATACGCTGCCGGCGTCCGTCGCCTGGACCTCACGCAATCGTGCGGCAGTGGGTATGGCCAATGCGCCCATCAGGGCGAAGATCGCCAGCACAACGCCAACGCCCAGCCAATGCGCAATGACACCAAATATGCCACCCGCAAGAAGAATGAGGCCCACCAACGAATTGCTGAGCGCTGTATAGGTGGCACGATTGCTGAGGTTCGCCATGTCAATGACGTGGACCGAACGCCCGAGCCGGACCCCCTGGTGCGCGACCGTAAGTACAAACAGCAGCACCGGGAGAATCGGTGCAAACGCCAGTTGTCCAGGTATTGCCAGTGCCACGGTGGCGGCAACAGTATTGGTCAGGGTTGCCATTGCGGCCGCGTACATCAGCACACGCCGACTCGATCGATCCGCCAGGCGGCCCCAGATGTAGGAGCTCGCAAGACCTGCGGTCGCAGACGCCATCATGAAAAGACCCAGCGTGCCGAGACCACTGGATGGGTAGTCGCCGCTCAGCGCAATGTAGAAAGGCGGTGCGAGCGCCGTTGATAGCAGCAGGGTGCGTGTCGCGATGAGCCACCGCAGTTGCGCGTCACTGCGCAGCAGCCCGAACTGAGCAATGACGGCAGCAAACCCGTTCTCGCCGCCTTCCGTTGCGCCGGGAAACTCACGAATGGAATTGAAGATCAGCGCGGCAAGAAACCAGGCCGCGCCACCCAGCATCACCACGCTGGCGACAACCGGTACGCTGAGCGGGATCCAGCCGGATGCATAGCCTGCGGCGGCCAGCAGCGTCGTCGCGGCGGCAAC
>DDIS01000122.1 GCA_002338615.1 Proteobacteria bacterium UBA1844
CCTGGCGGCCGGGATGCCTGCGGCAAGCAGCCGCGCGAGGTAGCCGTCCGTGCTGATGCGTTGCCGGTTGACGCGCAGCCACAGTGGCGCACGCTCATCGTTCGCCTCGAGTATCTGCTGCCAGTCGTCGGGCCAGTCCGCCCGCAGTGTGTCGATCATCCAGGCCGGATGATTGAAGCGTGCTTCGTCGCTCGCCGCTGGTTGGCTCACAATCTGCTCGCGCATGAAGCGACGGAGGATCGCATTGACCAGGCCGGCATGTTTCGGGCGATTGATCAGGCGCGTTGCCTCCACCGTTGCGGAAACAGCGGCGTGTTCCGGTACCCGGGTGCCACTCAGCTGGAACAGGCCCACGGCGAGCAAGGCGCCGACGAGCCTGTCCGCGGGTTTCAAGGGTCGCTCTGTCAGAACGTCGATCCAGCTCTTGAGCCGCCAATATTTGCGCAAGGTACCGAAGCACAGCATGCGCAACAAAGCATGCTCGCTTGCCGGCAGCTTTTCTTCGGCGCGCTTGAGTGCATCGTCCAGCGACTGCCCGGAAGCCGTGACCGCATCGACTACTTCTGCCGCGAGCGCACGGACCCTGGCGCCGGGTTGCTCCTTGCTCTGCCGCCTTTGCCGAACGGCGCCTGTTCGCCGGTCGGAGCTCATGCTCTTGGCATCATGGTGTCGTATCTGGCAACAACGTCTGCCCGCCAGGATTCGTCTGTGCAGCAAACTCGGCCGCACTGACCGGGCGCTTGCCCGGACGTTGCAGCTGCAGAAGTTCCAGTGCGCCCGTGCCACAGCCGATGACAACGCCATTTGACAGGTCGAGGGCACCCGGTGCCAGCGTGTCACGGTGCCTGGTGAGCGCTCGTGCCTGCCAGCATTTGATACGTTCGCCGCCCAGCATGAACCAGGCACCCGGCACCGGGTTGTACGCGCGCACTTTGCGTGCCAGCAAACTCGCTGGTTCGTGCCAGCCAAGTTCTGCGTGTTGTGGTACTACCTTGCCTGCGTAGCTGGCCCCGGCTTCGTCCTGGGCCACGGCTTGCAGTCGCCCCGCAAGTATTGCCGGCAATTGCTGCAGCAACAGTTCCGCACCGGTTCTGGCCAGTACATCGTGCAGTTCACCCGCCGTCTGCTCAGCGCCAATGGCGATCGACTGGCACGCATAAACGGGCCCGCTATCGAGGCCTGCGGTCATTGCCATCAGGCTGATGCCCGTCTGCTTGTCACCCGCGAGTATTGCGGCCTGGATCGGCGCGGCGCCGCGCCAGCGCGGCAAGAGCGACGCGTGCACGTTCAGGCAACCGAGCCTCGGCAGATCCAGCACCTCTTGGGGCAACAGCAGCCCGTAAGCGACAACGACCATCAGGTCGGCTGCATACCCGGCGAGCTGTTCGACGACTCCCGCGTCGCGCAGCTTTTGTGGCTGCAGCACATCGATGCCATGCTCGATTGCGTATTGTTTCACCGGGCTTCTCGCGAGCTTCTTGCCGCGGCCTGCCGGCCGGTCCGGTTGTGTCAGAACGGCGACCGGCGCCATGCCACCTGCAACGAGTCCCTGCAGCGAGGCGCGCGCAAATTCCGGCGTACCGGCAAACAGGATTCTTGGTGTATTCATGCTTGGTGGGCGCGCTTGCCGGGTACGCTGCTCCGGGCTACAGCGCGGCGCTTGCCTGGTGCCGCCGTTCCTTCTCCAGCTTTTTCCGAATGCGACCGCGCTTGGCCTCGGAGAGATAGTCGACAAACAGTTTGCCATCGAGGTGATCGATTTCGTGCTGAATGCAGACTGCGAGCAGGCCCTCAACGTCGAGTTCGCTACTCTCGCCGTCGCGATCCAGGAACGAGACCCGAATATGATTCGCGCGCTCGACCTCTTCATAGTAGCCCGGCACCGACAGGCAGCCTTCTTCGGTCACGGCGACCCCGTCTTTTTCAAGAATTATCGGATTGATCAGCACGTGCGGCGCGGACCGGTCCGACGACACGTCGGTCACCAGCAAGCGCTGGTGCACGTCCACCTGCGTTGCAGCCAGCCCGATGCCCGGCGCCTCGTACATGGTTTCGAACATGTCATCGATCAGTCGACGGAGCTTGTCGTCAACGTGCTCGACGGGAGCCGCTTTTATTCGCAGGCGCGGATCGGGAAACTCCAGAATCATCAGTTTTGTCATAATAATGCTGCAACTATTGGTGCCTTGATCCCGGCAAGATGGTGCCTCCGGGACAAAATTAAAGGGCTATTTTCTCGCGTACTTTCCTATGAAATACGTCTAAATGTTTGACTTTATTGAATAAGATATCAGACAATGCCGCCTGATTTGAGGCCTCTATTACCGCCTTCAGGGCCGGAAATGTGACGTACTTGGCAGCCCCGATCTGCATCGGGCGACATATTATAGCAATGCCGAATCAGCATCGGTTCGCAGGGCAATTCATACGACCACTTGGAGCACCCCAGACATCATGTTCCTCAAGAACAACGACCTGAATACTACGTTTCGACTGACCGTACTGCTACTGACAGCGACCGTCGCCGGATGTTCACTGAACCCGTTCGCGAAAGACAAGGAACCGGCTGCGATCGCTCCAGTCGCAGCCAGTTCGACCGCGTCTTCGAGCTCGAACTCCATAAATACGTCCACTGCTCCCGCGCCGGTCCCTTACCAGCCGAAGCTGGAACAGGTGAGTCGCCCGGTGCCACTTGCTGATGGTCACCCGGACGAATACGTCGTGCAAAGGGGTGACACCCTCTGGGACATCGCCGGCAAGTTTCTTGAGGACCCCTGGTACTGGCCCGAGATCTGGTATGTGAATCCCGAGATCGTGAACCCGCACCTTATTTATCCTGGCGATGTGCTCGGACTGGTGTATATCGATGGCCAGCCGCGTATTACCAACATACGCGCTTCGACCTACCGTTTGTCACCGCAGGCGCGCGTCACGCCGCTAAGCGAGGCAGTCAGCAGTATTTCCTACGAATCCATTTCGGCCTTTCTGCAAACCGGTGTAGTGCTCGAGAAAAAAGAGGCGGAAGCGTTGCCGTACCTGCTCGATACTCGCGGCGATCACCTGGTAGCAGCAGCCGGCCTCGAGATCTACGTACGCGGCCTTGAAAATGCGCAACCTGGTTCGCGCTACAGCATCGTGCACATTGGTGATCCGCTGATTGACCCGGATACCGACAAGACGGTCGGTTACCAGGGCATCTGGGTCGGCGAAGGGACGCTGCGTCGCGGTGGTGATCCTGCGACCGTGTGGTTGACGGATACCACGCGGGAAGCGCTGAAAGGCGATCGCCTGGTGCCCGAGTCGATTGATATTCCACTCAACTTCTTGCCCAAAGCCCCGGCTACCCAGATCGATGGCAGCATCATGGCCGTCGTTGGCGGTGTTACGCAGATTGGCCAGTACCAGGTCGTCGTCCTGAATCGCGGTGCCAGTAACGGCCTCGCCGCTGGCGACGTACTGACGGCGTTTCGTGCCGGTATCGAAGTTGAGGATCGCGTGAAAGGTGGCAAGGTCATGCTGCCCGACGAGGAAGCCGGCACCGTGCTCGTGTTCAAGGTCTACAACGGCATTTCCTACGGACTGGTCATGGAAGCGACCCAGGCCATCCACATTCATGATGCCGTGCGCAATCCGATCTGAAGCGCGTACCAGGCTCTGTCAGTTCAAGAACGGCGCCTTCGGGCGCCGTCTTTGTTCCTGGCCCTTAAAAACCGAGTGCCGTTAGCGCTCCGGCGATCTCCCTTTGCATCACTTCCGAGCGCACCGGAAACGCCTGGAAAAAATCCTCGGCCTTAAGCCGCGGATTTCGTTCACGGACCCTGTGCGCCCAGCCTTTGGCACGTACCTCGTCACCCGCCAGCAGCTGCGCGACCGCCGCGATCATTGCAATCAGGACATGCGCGCCCGGCGATTGGGCAGCACGATCTGTCCAAGCGACCGCCTCGTTGTACTCGCCCTTAAGCATATGTGTGAAACCGCGCGTCCCGAGCATGGCGTAGTACAGCGGGTCGAGCGGACTGAGGCGCATCGCCAGATCGACATGCTGGCGCCCACTGCTGCTATTGCCGGCGATCGTCTCGGTCCAGGCGCGCGCGTAAATTCCTTGCGCGTAGTTCGGGCTCAACGAGGTCGCGCGTTCCAGCCAGGTGAGTGCATGATCGAGTTCCCCATCCAGCCAGAAGCTGCGGCCCATCGTGAAATTAACGAACGGATCAAGCGGGTCGAAATCGAGCCCGCGCTGCGCACAGCCACGGGCAAGCAGGATTTCGCCGGCGATGTCGTCTGTCTGGCGCAGGAAAGCGGTCTGAAAATGCACGAACGAGAGACCGGCGTGCGCGCGCGCAAAGCCCGGATCCTTTCGTATGGCCTGCGCGAATAATTTTGCAGCGGCTTTGTTGTCAGTCTGGTTGAAGCGGTAGATGTGCTGCAGGCCCAGGTGATAGGCGGACCAGGCGTCGAGATCGTCAGTATTCCGTAGCCGGGCATCCCTGGCTTCATGCAAGGGAATCTGGATCTCGAGAGAGCTAAGTATCTTCGAGCGGATTTCCGCACGTACCGTGTGCAGGTCGTCAACAGAACCGTTGTAACGTTCGCTCCAGACGATGTCCCCACCGCGTGTATCGGCAAGTTCCGTGGTGACAACGAGCGCAAGGCCGCGGATCTCGACCGTGCCCGACAGGCAATAGCGAACGCCGAGCAGGCGGCCGACTTCGCGCAGGTCGAGGTCTTCACCGCGCAGCCGGAACGATGAACCCCTGGCAATGACAAACAACCAGCGCAGACGCGCGAGCTCCGTGATCAATTCGTGCGGCAGGCCGTCCGCGATACTCGCGTAGGAACCGGCATCGCCGACCAG
>DDIS01000197.1:0-4773 GCA_002338615.1 Proteobacteria bacterium UBA1844
CGATGCGGAGGCTCGAAGTGTCCTGGACTTTCCATGACCTGCGAGCGAAGGCCGATTCAGACCACGAAACCGGTCTCGGCCTCATGCGTCGCTACAACCGGGCCCGTCGCCTCCGAGCGGTGAAATAGGACTTTCTTAGAATGACCTTAGAAAATCCTTAGAAAAATTGGTGCCGGCACCATGAATCGAACACGGGACCTACTGATTACAAATCAGTTGCTCTACCAACTGAGCTATGCCGGCGCTATCGGGCTTAGGGGAAATATTGCGATTGGCGGGATTATATAGAAGCTGCCTTGGATATCCAGCGGTGCGCGGCAGGCTTTCAGCCCCTGATGACCTCGATAAAGCGGTCGATCTCGTTGTCCGTGTTGTAGTAGTGCACCGAGGCGCGGAGCACCGCGTCGAGTCCGCGTGCGCCGAGATCCAGCACCGCGTAGGGCGCGCCCGTAACGGATACGTTGATTCCCTGCCCTTCCAGCCGCCGCGCCAGCTCATCCGGCGGCTCGCCATCCTTGGTCAGTGTGACCGTTCCGCATAGTTGCTTGCCCAAATCCCGTACAGTTATTCCCGGCACATCCGCCAGCTCGCGGCGCAGGCTTGCGGCCAGGTCCGTCACCCGTTGCTGTATCGCCGGCAGGCCAATTTCCCGCGCGTAGCGCACGGCTCGCGCCAGCGAGATTTTTCCCGCAACGAAGCTTTCCCAGGTTTCAAAACGTCGTGCGCCCGGTGCCCACTCGTAGCTGTCGAGCCCGGTCCATTCGGCGGAATGCAGGTCGATGAACGGCGGCTCAATGTCGTTGTGCAGGTGCTTCGCCACGTACAGAAAACCGGTACCGCGTGGACCGCGCAGGAACTTTCGGCCGGTGCCCGCGAGAATCTGGCAGCCTATTTCCTGCACATCGAGATCGATCTGGCCGGCCGACTGGCACGCATCCAGCAGGTAGACCAGATTGTGCTTTCTCGCAACCGCCCCTACTGCGGCCGCCGGATTCACCAGGCCACCCTGTGACGGCACGTGCGTTATCGCGATGAGCCGTGTGCGTGGCGTGATCATCGCCTCCATTGCCGCAACATCGAGCTGGCCGCTGGCATCCGATGGCGCGACATCAATTGCAAACCCAAGCCGCTTCGACTGTTGCAACAGGGCGAGAAAGTTCGACGCATACTCCGACGCGTGCGTGAGCACGCGATCGCCCGCTTGCAGCTGTAATCCGTAAAACGCCATGTCCCAGGCACGGGTTGCATTTTCGACGTACGCAATTTCGTCGGGCTCTGCATTCAACAGCGCGGCAAACTCCGTGTAAAACGCGTGGAGCTCTTCGCTGGCACGCTCGGCTGCCGCATAACCGCCGATATCGCGTTCCAGTTCCAGGTGCGAGATGAGCGCGGCGAACACGGGCTCCGGCATCAGTGCCGCACCCGCATTATTGAAGTGGATAATATTCTCGCAGGCCGGTGTTTCCGCCCTTATCTTTTCAATATCGATCATATTCATTCTTTCGGACAGGTGGCCTTGCTGCGCAGCAGTACCTTGTCCTCACCGTAGCGTTCCATAATCTCGCCGGCGCCCTTGCCCGGTGGCAGCGCAAGATCCACCCAATGGATCGGGCCTTCGCTGGTTCGCGGTGTGATGTCTGCATTCAGGCCCAGCGACTTCGCTTCGAGTTCAATCTTTTCCGCACTGGCCAGGTTGCCGAACAAGCCGAGTGAAATCTTCAGGCCTTCATCCTCGGTCTCGACGGGGTAGGCATCGGTGAGGCCCGCATCTTTTAGTACCGCTATCATGCGGCGACTTTCCTCGCGGCTCGGGATATCGCGTATCTGCACCCAGTGCCCGACGAAAAACTGCCCTGTGCCCGAGCGAATCTCCGTGTCCATACCGACGCTCGCATAGCGTGTCTTTGCCGCGACCGCATCGTCCATGTCGCGAAACGGCCCGACGGTGACGCAGGAGCGCCCAACCATCGCCACCAGCTCCGAGGGCTGCTCGGTAGCAAGCAACGCACCCACGCTGGCCACTTCCTTCGCTTCGGGCTTTTGCGCCACTGAGAGTGGCGGGCCGAGATCCGATTCGTCGAACACGACCACGCCTGGCTCTGGCTGGTCGTCGCGGGTCAGCCCCCAGAGGAAATACAGGATATTGGCAAGCAGCAGGAGCAGCAGCAGATTTTTCATGACTGGGTTGGTCGTTCGGCCTCAAGCGTGCGTAACAAACCCTGCAGGACCAGGTTCGGCCGGTGCAGGGGTGTTTCATCAAGCGCTGCAAGAATGCGCGACGCATCACCGCCGGTCAAGACCAGCTCGGCTTCGTAAGCATTTGATCGCAAAACCTTTATTGCATTGCTTACGGCGCCGGCCAGTGCATTCAGCGCGCCGCCCTGCACGGCGCCGCGTGTATTGCGGGCAAACATCTCCATACCCACAAGCTGCTTGCTGCCCGCGGTTCGCGCAAGCGGGATGTCGCTGGTGTCCTGTGCCAGTGCACGCGCCATGAGTTCCGTGCCCGCGATAATCTGGCCGCCCAGGTGCTGGCCCTTGTCATCCAGCGCATCCAGCGTGACCGCCGTTCCCGCATCGACAACCAGGCAAGCCCTGCCCAGTTCCGCCCAGGCACCGATCAGCCCCATCCAGCGATCGACCCCCAGCCGGCGCGGCTGCGTATAACCGTTCGTGACACCGCAAGCGGTACGCGTCGAACGTGCAAAATGAATATCGAGACCCAGGTGTGCGCCGATCACGCCTGCCAGCCTCGTCGCATAGCTTTGTCCTGCAACATTGCTCGCGATCACAGCATCCATATGACGCGGCAAGCGGGTCGTCAATACGCTGATGCCTTTTTCCCGAATCTCTTTCTGTGCCAGGTGACCTGTGCGGTGAATTTCGCCGTTTTCACCAATGCCCCATTTCAGGCGTGTGTTGCCCACATCGAGCAGGAGCACTTTCATTGCACGGGTACCGCAGTGACTGTGCCGGACACAATGGATTGCACCCCGGTGCGGGTCACAAGCCGTAGCGCGCCGATTTTATCGACGCCATCCGCGGTGCCGTCCAGCCGGCCTGACGCCGTTGTAACGCCGATGTCCTTGCCCGCCAGCCAGTCGTACGTCCCGTATCGCAACGCAAATGGCGCGAAGCCCTGCGCTGCAAACTCGAGCACACAATCGCAACATGCCCCGGCGACGAGCGCGGCGAGTTGTTCGCGAGGTGGCAGGTTTTTAACCTGTGACGCGAGGTCTGTTGCACGCAGTTCAATTCCAGAATGCAATTCGTCGTCAATGCCATCAGCGACTTGCAGGTTGATACCCACGCCTGCGATAACGACGATGTCGCTCGCACTGCGGTACTGTGTTTCGACGAGTATGCCGCCGAGCTTGCCCTGGTCCGCGATGAGATCGTTGGGCCATTTCAGGCGAACATGTCGCGCACCAATATCGCCAAGGCATTCTGCGACGCCGACGCCGAGCGCCAGTGTGAGTGCCGACAGCGCCTCGGGCTGTTCGCGAAACACAAAGGAGAGGGACAGGCACAGGCTGCGTCCAGGGGCAGAAATCCAGCGCCGCTCGCGCTGCCCGCGTCCGGCCGTCTGGTGATCCGCCACCACCACGCGAAAACGACCCTGCGGCGGCGCTGCCTGGTCTCTCAGGTAGCTGTTCGTCGAATCGATGCGGTCAAAAACGACAACGTCGTCCACACATTGGCCGTGCGAGCCGAGCAGCAGCTCGCGAACCCGGTCCCCATCAAGCGTTGTCATCGTTGCCGGTGTTTTTGTTGGCGGCAGCCGGCTTCGGCTTGAACAGCATCAACTTCGTATTGCGATTTTCGGTACCGCTTTTCATCCGCTGAACATTCGAGCGATGGCAATACACAATGAATATCGCCATCGCGGCACTGTAGATAAACAGCGGCTGGTCATCAGGCAGGTGAGTCGCTGCGAGCCAGACCGGTAAACCGATCGCGGCCGCTATGGTCGCGAGACCCACGTAACCACTCAGCGCGATGACCGAGGCCCACACGACCACCAGCGGAAAGATCAACGCGGGTCCCAGTACCAGCAGTGTGCCCACAAAGGTCGCGGCGCCTTTGCCGCCCCGGAAGCGATGGTACATCGGCCATACATGGCCAACGACCGCGGCCGCCGCACAGCACAGGGCCAGCCAGGTGCGCGAGATCGCAGGGTCCAATGGCACGAACGGCAATTCCAGTGCGGGAATGACGCCGGCGCCGATCGCGCCTTTGCCGATATCGATAAGCAGCACCCAGAACGCGAACAGCGCGCCCTGCGTTCGCAACGCATTCGTGCCGCCCGCGTTGCCACTGCCCATGGTGCGAATGTCCACCCGTCCGTAAAGACGCCCCACGATCAGCGCGCCCATCAGCGAACCGACGAGGTAGCTCAGCAAGAATTTTGATCCTAGTTCCAGCATGGTCGAATCGGGGCCGCTTGCGCGTCGTTTGACTCCATCGCAACGTCGTTCGGGCGCATTGTAGCATCGGCCTTCAGCGGACTATTGTTTCCTCAGCCGGACAGCCACGCGCTACGACGGGCGCGAGTCTCCTCGTCGGCGGCCTCGTCCTCCACGAGATAGCCGGTATTTGCCGCGGCGGCTCGCAGTCGAATCGACAAAGTCAGCAGTTCGTCGCCGCGAAAAACCACGAGCTTTTGTTTCTCGCCCGCACGGTAACGCCGCAGCCGTGCATTGTAGTTTGCGGCCGTCAGGGCAATACCACCCAGTGCCACGGCGATATCTCCCGGTGCGAGCCCAGCCGCTT
>DDIS01000197.1:4882-22758 GCA_002338615.1 Proteobacteria bacterium UBA1844
CCAGCCGCTTCGGCTGCGCCGCCATTGTCCACCACGGTGAAAACGGATTGACCGTCGCGCTCGATGAGGCTCGCACCGATCGACAGCCGCGGCACGCTCGACGCGTCGCCCTTCTCGCCGCCTTTGTCCTCGCGGCTGCTGGCCACGCGCATGTGCAAGATGATGCCAAACGCACGCAGCAACTTCTCGAGTGGCAGCTCGCCTGTGCCGCGCACGGTCGCGTCGAAAAAGTCCGCAAGCTCGAGCCCGGTAAGCTCACTGCAGAGGCGTTCGAAGTCATGCTCCGCGAGGCCCTCGTCGCTGGCGCCAAATCGCGACCAGCACTCCTTCATGACAAGGTCGAGCGACCAGCGCCCGTTCGTCTCGGCACGAAGCTTGAGGTCCAGGCACAACGCGATCAGCGCGCCCTTCGTGTAGTAGCTGACGATCGCGTTGGACGAGTTGGCGTCCTGTTTGTAGAACTTGGTCCAGGCATCAAAACTTGACGATGCAACGCTCTGGCGTTTGCGCCCGGCGCCGCGGGACACCCGCGTAACAGTGCGCCCGATGAGTTTCAGATATTGTGCGCTGGATATCAGCCCGGATCGCAGCAGCAGCAAATCGTCGTAGTACGAAGTAACACCCTCGAATACCCAGAGCAGTTCGGTATAGGCTTCACTCGAGAGGTCGCTTGCGGCGAACGCAGCCGGCCGCATGCGTTTCACATTCCAGAGATGGAAATATTCATGACTCGCCAGCCCGAGAAACGTGCAATACGCATCATCGACGTCGGCCTGGCCCTTGCGTGGCAGATTGTCGCGCGCACAAACAAGACTGCTGGACCAGCGATGCTCGAGACCGCCGTAGCCGTTGCTGGTTGCGTGTACCAGGAACAGGTAGCGATCCAGGTCGGGTGGCGCGCCGAGGAACGACAATTGCGTCTCGCACAGGACTTTCAGGTCGTGACACAGTCGCGCCATATCGAATTGCGCCTTGCCACGAATCGCAATCGCATGCGGAATTCCAAGCGTTTCGAATTCACCGATGGCGAGTTGCGCCATTTCAACCGGGTGATCGATCAACTCCCTGTAGTTCGCCGCCTCGTACTGACCGTATCCGTATTGTTCCGCGCCGCCTGAGCGCATCGAGGTGGCCACGCGCCAGTCGGCGCCGACGCCATCGTCAGCCGGCAGGATCTGCAGCGAACATGCTTCCTGTTCCTGCCCGAGCACCACCGGAAATACGCAGGCGCCATTGAAATATGCATGCGTTGTGTCGAGGTGCGCGCCACGGACACCTGTCTCGTAAGCATATACCTCCAGCACCAGGCTCAAGGGGTGCGCGGTGCTGGCAGCGATCCAGGTACTCTTGTCGACTTTTGTCAGTGGTACATCGAGCCCGTCCGCTTCGGCCCGGATGCCGACTACATTGCGTGCGAAATCGCGCACCATGTAACTGCCTGGAATCCAGGCGGGAATTGCAAATTTTTGTCCTGCGGGATCCGGCGTTGCGACCGTCACACGCACCTCAAACAAATGTGCGCGCGCGTCTTTCGCGACAATGCTGTACCGGTGCTTAGCCAACTGTGTCAGGTCGAATCACGAACCGGCTCATCGAGTTTCAGCGTCAGGCATTTGGCGGAGCCACCGGCTTTCAGAAATTCTGACAATTCGGTCTCGTGCACATGAAAGCCTGCAAGCATCAAACGCGCTTTCAACGGATCGGATGCCTTGTTCAGGAATACCTGGTCACCGATATTCACGGCATTGCAGGCGAAATTTCCCGCGTCCATGGTGTCGACCACGATGCGCTTGTGCGGCGGGATGCGGGTCTCGATTTTTACGCGTGAATCGAAATCAAACGCGGGTGGGTGATACATCAGGAAGCCGTCGGTGAGCGGGCAGAAGCAGGTATCGATATGGTAGAAACGCTCGTCCGTGAGGCGAATCGAAACAAGGTCCACATCAAAGAAATCGCGAATCTCCTTGTGCGCCTCGATCTCGGTGCGAAAACCGTATCCCGTCCAGAGCCACGGGCCCCGGCGGTCGTGCAGGCAGTCGCCCGCGCCTTCGAAACCGATTTTTTCGTCAAGATCCAGCAACTCGAACCCGTTGTTGCGAAACCAGGTTTTGAAATGCGCCTCTTCCGGGCGGCGCTCGTGCGGCATGAAGTGGCTCGCCACCGCCTTGTTGCCGTAGACCACCCCGGCATTCGCCGTGAATACCATGTCGGGTAAGTCGGGTTGCGGGTCAATCGTGACAATCTCCGCATACTCGGACAGCATGTCGCGCAACGCCTGCCACTGCTTCTGCGCGAGCTCGACGCTCATCGTCCCCTCGCTGCCGGCCATCCATGGATTAATAACATAGTCCACGCTGAAGAAATCCGGTGGACACATCAGAATACGTTCCTTTACTTCGCTCATCCTTTCCTCGGTAAATGAATTTCGGCCAGCATGCAGCGCACGCTGCCGCCGGCCGAAGACTCAATGTTATTTATCGGGCTCGTAACAATAGCGCCGTTCGATTGCAGGACTTTGACCTGTGCCTTATCCAGCGAGTCGAGAGCTTGTTGCGACATGGCTATCACACGCTCGCCCGACCTGTTCCGAAGTTCGAGCATGTTGCCGGCAAACGCTGCCATCTGAGCGTGACTCAACAACACGGTTTCGTGCCCGGTTTCGCGGAAGCTGTCGAGCACCGCGATGCGCTGCTCATCGTGCACGATCGCCGCCGCACAAATAATAGCCAGTTTTTCACCAATACACATGAGCACATTGGTGTGATAAATCGCGTTGCCATCCGCGTCTTGTGCGTCGAATGCCAACACCTCGTAGTCCATGCGTTGCGCAAAATCACCAAGCGCATCCATCCTGGTGCGGCTTGACAGACACGCGTAGGCAATCCGGTTAACCCGGTCAAGCACCATGCTGCCCGTACCTTCGAGAAAGTTCCCGGCCTGCTCGTGCGGCGCGAGGTCGACAATCTCGCGTACGTAAAAGCCGTGCTCACGCTCAAGGCTTTCCACGATATCCAGGCGCCGTTCCGTCCGTCGATTGGCCGCTTCCATCGGGTACAGGACAACCCGGCCGTCAGCGTGGAAGCTGACCCAGTTATTCGGGAAAATCGCATCCGGTGTGTGTGGTTCCGGTGTATCGTCGAAGACGAACACCTCGATACCGTGCGCCGTCAGTGCCGCGACCAGTGCATTAAACTCGCCGAGGGCCAGCGCCTGTTGCGCGTCCGCCGTGAGGTCCGGCCGCGCCTGGAAGCGGTTCGATTCTGCCGTTAGCGGATTGCTCTCGAATCTCGCCGGTCGAACCATGAGAACACTGGAGGTGAGTTGTGATTCTTTGCTTGTTGCTAACCTGGTTTGTATTTCGCCTGCTGTCATTCTAGAGTCTGGGTCAATCAGTTATGGACGGATACGGTCCGGCAGCTTGCACCGCCCGAATTGAGAAAACAAGTCTCTCCATGAATGGCTCGTACATGGCGCACCCGCGGAGGTCGTGAAAGTGCAAAAACTGAAAGCCACGCTCGGCAACCCGGCCTGGATCTGCTTTACCTGGTTTGGAGTTACGGCCGGCGTCTCCCTGCTGGCCACGCCACTCAGGTTTTCCGCACCCACGGTCACCCGGGCCATCGGGCTCGATATTGGCCGGGTTGTCTTTACCGCGTTGAACAAGCTCGAAATTGTTGCACTTATCATATTGCTCGTCGTCGTTCGCGTGTCGGGCAGGGCACGAATCTGGTGGGGCATTTGCGCCACGCTGGTTCTCATCGTAATGCTGCAGTCGGTATGGCTGTTGCCCGAGTTAAGCGAGCGAGCGCGAATGATTGTCAGCGGTGTTGAGCCGCCCGCCTCGTATCTGCATGCGCTTTATTCAACATCCGAGCTATGCAAGCTCGGCCTGCTCCTGCTTGCCGGATTCGTGGCACTTGGCGAAAAGGCCGAGCGATAAAAAAAGCCCCGCGAAGTGCGGGGCTTTTCTCGAACAGGTTTAAGTCCGTAACGGACGCTTACTCCATGTCGTAACGTAGCCGCAGGTACCAGAATGCACCGTTAAAGCCGAACGGGCTGTACTGGCTGTAGCGGTTGCCAACACCGGCAGCAGCGCCCGGGTTTTCATCACCCGTCTCATCCAGCGCGTTTTGTGCACCCAGAACAATCGTCATATGTTCGTTCCAGGTGTAGCCCGCTTCGAGGTCAAGCAGGTACTGGCCATCGTAGGTAATTGCGTCTTCACCGTCCCACCAGTCATCATAATAGCTGACACGGGCCAAAAAGCGCCAGTTTTCAATGATGTGGTTAGCCGTCACGTTGTATCGCGTTTCTGGCAAACCTTCTTCGATCTGTTGGATTCGCGAAGCATCAACCGTTGAGCCTGCGTCAGTGATCTTGGTTTGCGTGTTGTTGAACGCAAGACCCAGGTTCGTGTTACCGGCCGCCCATTCAATCGGGTAGGTTGCAACAATATCGAAGCCCGTGGTTTCCGTATCAAAGTCATTCGTAAAGAAACGGAAGCTTTGCAGGTTGCCGGCACTCGTTACACCTTCTGCTATGAGGTCCGCAACTTCCTGTGGTGTCAACGAATAGTTTTGCGACAGGTTCAGGCGATCCTCCACATCGATACTGAAGTAGTCAACCGTTACATCCAGGTTACCAACGTTAAAGAACACGCCGGCAGTCAGGTTGGTTGAATCCTCAGGTTCGAGTGGCTTGCCACCGCGCAGCATCGCGACGGCCGTTGTTGACGGAACCGTGCCGTTGTTTACGAGCTCATTGATCGCTGTGTCAAACTCGGTCGAGACATTAAATGCATTCGATTGCCCGGGTGTCGGTGCTTTGAACCCGGTGCTTGCGGTGCCTCGGACACCAAAGTTTTCGGTAATGTGCCAGTTTCCCGCCAACTTGAAGTTGGTGGTCGTACCGAAATCGTCGAAGTCCTCGTAGCGAACGGCTGCACCGAGCAACAGATCGTCGGATACATCCCACTCACCGTCGACGTAAACACCGACATTACGCCGATCCCATTTGCCGCCCGTGATGTTACTGAAACCGGGGAAGCCATTGGATGCAGCGCTAAACCCTTGTGGCGCGAGGTTGCCGATAAAAAACGACTCTTCCTGGCCAACAATGATCTCGAATTCTTCCACGCGGTATTCAACACCGAATGCAAGATTGAAGCTCTCGGAAAACGCATGTCCGAAATCAAGGTTGAACGTATTCTCCTGCTGGATGTATGCACCCGGATTAAAGGCGGTTGGAGTCGCCGGCCCGAGAGATGCATTGACCGTGTTTCTGATGGAGTAATCCACTTCGTTGCGACCAAAGCCAGCGCTTAAATCATAGGTAATGCCCCCCGCTGTTTCGCCACGCACACCTGCGAACAAAGAAGCATCGCTGACGTCACCACCAAAACTCGGCGTAAACCCGCCCGGGAAGATCTCCTGGAACGAGAAGCAGTTTGGATCCGCAAAGACTTGCGCAAGCGCGGTTGCGTCGGGTGCATTGTTGACAACCGGAACGACCGGGCAACCCGCTGACCCGTCCAGAATCCCGTCTTCAGCATCAAGCAGGTCACCAATCAAGAGCGCCGGAAAATCATCCGCGTCATCATCCGGCGTACCGTTGTCATTGGTGTAACCGAATACACCGGCGCGTGTATTCGGGTTACGGAAGAAGAAACCGCCGTCAACACGTTTCGAGGCATAGTTACCGAATGCGTAGGCTTCCTGGTTGTTCCCGAGGTCGAGCCCGAGATTGCCCCAGACCTTCAGGTCGTCCGTGATCTGCGGCGAGCCCCAGACCTGTGCCGGGTTTGCTACCGCCGTGTTACCGGCCGCAACGATATCCGCCGCATCCTGCCGTTGCACGGAACGATCGGTGGCATCAGCCTCACCGTATTCAATACTGAAATTCGCGAATCCTGCATCCGTCAACGGTAAACCGAGGTTGGCAGCGATTGCATAGGTATCGCCATCGCCTTCCTGGTATTGACCGTACTTGGCATCAACAATCAGACCTTCGGAATTGTCGCGCAGGATGAAGTTCATCACGCCCGCGATCGCATCCGATCCGTACTGCGCGGCAGCACCGTCACGCAGGACTTCCACTTGCTTCAGTGCAATGGACGGAATCATCGAAATATCCGGCCCTTGCGCACCGTTTGAAACGCCATTGCCGAGCCAGTAAATAACCGCGGCGCGGTGGCGGCGCTGGCCGTTAATCAGTACCAGCGTGTGATCGGGTGCGAGGCCACGCAAGTTTGCCGGTCGCACGATCGTCGCGGCGTCACTGATCGGCTGCATGTTCACGTTGTAGGACGGCACGATGTTTCGTACCAGGTTTGAAAGGTCAGTGTCACCCTGGTTGGTAAAGTAATCCGCCGAAAGGACATCCACAGGCGCCGGCGAGTCTTCTACCGAGCGAGCTTTAGATCGCGTACCTGTTGTAATGATTTCTTCGATGGATTCAGTCTGCGCGAAAGTCTGTTGCGAGAACACAACAGTCATTGGCAGAACCAGAGTCAGCAATACCCCCTGGCGTTTGCTGAGTTTCTTTTTCACGATTTGTATCTCCTGTAGTGAAGGTCCCATACAGCAGACTCTGTGACCGGAGCATACGCCGCTCGTTCTATGCCGATTTTGACTAAGGGCCCCCGCCGCAGGCTACTGCTTTTGACTGACGTTGCAGAATTACGACAGCCATAAGTGAGCAACTATTCTATTTCGGCATAAGCGAGTCAAGCCCCCGGGCTTTTTTTGTGCGCAGCGGAAAGTTCCTGCAGGGTTTGCCATTCTGCACCCGTCGTCAAATACAGGCTTTTTTGCAGATAACGGTCGATAACTTCTTTGTCCGGTGTCGAAAAATAGTGACCTGCCCGGGTTGCGAACTGCCGTGTGCCGATCGACCTGTTGCGCGAAATTTCCCCGATAGCCCTGGCGACCATGTCACAGCCGCGCGGGTATAGCGCCAGGACGTTTTCCAGGTAGGATTTCGTGAAATCACACTTGCGGCGCTCGATAGCAACGACGGGACCCGTATCAATGCCGCCGTCATTGATCCGATGCAAGGTACAGCCGATTTCCGGCTCAGCGTTCAGCATGGCCCAGAATGTCACCATGACGCCTTTGTAGTCGGGCAGAATGCCGGAGTGCAGGTTCAGTACGCCCTGTGCCGGAAGCGCGATTGCCGCATCCTGAAGGATTCGCCGGTAGCGTATTGAGACCAGCAGGTCCGGTTTCGCGGCCGCCAGTGTTGCCAGGCCCTCCGGCGAATTTGGCGCAGGCAGTGAACCCGCGGTCCGCAAGGCATCCGGAAGGCGGTAAGAGTCCGTAAATCGTTGCAGCAACTGCCTGTCAACCGCGGCGAGTTCGACGAGTGCCTGCGACAAGCTGGCGTCACTTGCCAAAGGACCCGAAAAAAATACAACGTAGTCGTGCTGTGGCGCCAGGCTCATCAGCAGCCGCAACGCGAACACGCTGGCCAGGTCCTCGTGCCCGAGCAAAACAATCTTCACTTTCAGGCTCCCAGCCGCACTCTTGCCAGAGCATTGCATTTGAGTTTCCGCCATACGACACTGATCAACAAGTTTTATGGAGGCGCGCACCGTGGCAACGATATTCGATTTCAGTTCCAGGCAGGTTTTTGTTTTCGGTGGCACCAGCGGCATCAACCTTGGCATCGCACGCAGCTTTGCTCGCGCGGGTGCGAACGTTGCCGTTGCAAGCCGCTCGCAAGACAAGGTTGATGCAGCGGTTGCCGAACTCGTAGAGCTTGGCTCGGATTCCCGGGGATACTCACTCGATGTCCGGGACCCCGAGGCCGTCAAAACTGCACTCGCGACGCACAGCGAATACGCAGCGGGTATAGACATATTAATTTCCGGCGCAGCGGGCAATTTCCCGGCGTTCGCCAAGGACATGTCGGCCAATGCGTTCAAGTCGGTCATCGACATCGATTTACTGGGCAGCTTCAACGTACTGAGCGCCGCCCTGCCGTACCTCGTTAAACCCGGCGCCTCCGTGATTAATATTTCCGCGCCGCAGGCTTATCTCGCCATGCCGATGCAAAGCCACGTGTGCGCCGCGAAAGCCGGTGTCGATATGCTGACACGCACCCTGGCGCTTGAATGGGGCCCGATGGGAATTCGTATTAACAGTATTGCGCCGGGACCGATTGCCGATACAGAGGGATTTCGCAGGTTGATCCCCAACGAAAAAATTGCGGAGCAAACGCGCCGCAGTGTGCCGTTACAACGCTTCGGTGCCAGCAGTGAGATCGGTGATGCCGCAATGTTCCTGTGCTCGGATGCCGCCGCTTACATCAGCGGTGTCGTTTTGCCGGTAGACGGCGGCTGGTCCGTTGCGGGAGCAAGTGCGGCAGCGCTTGCGATGGCCCATAAACCACAGGGCAAATAGCGTCCAATTCAGAAGGCAACTCATTCCGAAAGCAGCATAAGCGGCAATACCATAAGCAAAAGTTCCTAGCACCACGTAACCATCCGAGGCTCTCGTTCATCCAAGCCTATGAGACCGTTGTGAGGAGCAGGAAGATGAAAAATTTTCGACTGGCATTGTTTTCGATGATTACGTTTGGGTTGAGTACGGCTACGCCTGCTCTCGGCGCGTCCCCCGGGCGAACAGAAACTTTCAAGATCAGCGTGTCACTCGCCGACCTTGATCTCGAACGGGACCGCGACGTAGCAACCCTGTACACGCGGCTTCGCCATGCTGCAGAATCCGCGTGCGACGTCCGGACTGCACGAGTAAGTGGCTCGCTAAAACTGATTGCGGATACCAAGCTCTGTTACCAGCAAACGCTGTACAAGTTGGTATCGAAAATCGACAACGATTCACTCACGCAGGTATATGTCGCCAGGAATAAAGCGCGTATTGCACCCGACTCTTTGTTGCAGGCGACGAACAAAGACCTCGATGACCGATTTGGCCGCATTGTCGTGCAGACAAAACGTAGTACGCTGTAAGACGGGCCGCGCTGGCGACCAGCACAGTAATTAACTGCGCTGGTCGTCAGCGAAGCTTGGTCGACAGGTCAGGTCAGACCCGTGGCCTGCGTCCGGTAAAGAAGAATATCGCCGCAATGACCAGCCCGACTACAAACAGAATCCAGGCAATATTGGTAGCTGCACCGGCAATTCCACTAAACCCAAGCAATGCGGCAACGATTGCGATAATAAGAAATGTGACTGCCCAGTTGATCATGATGTTTTCTCCCGTTATGTAGTTGTGCGCATCCCTGCTTTATTTTCTTCCTGATCGCAGAAAAACCCACGATTCGAAGACTCTTTGCATACTCGTTGCAAAGTACGTGCCAAAGCGCGCAGAACGCTGAAAGTCCCGCGGCACACGCCATACACGCCCGAGTTACTCGAAGGCATCGACCTGTTTTGCAGCCGCAAGCGGTAACTTCTACACGTAATTCCCAGCTTTACAACGCGATCACGCGATTTGTGGCTGGCGCACCAGTACCTGCGTACTCATCAAACTGGCATGGGTCTTGCTACCTTTAAGCTTGGGATAACGATTAAAACCAGAGGAGACCCGTATGAGAACCATGACAGTCCCACTATTGTTGCTTGTAAGCTTGCTCGCCGTCGGTTGCCAGGACAAAGGCCCCGCCGAAAAAGCCGGCGAAAAGATTGATGACGTTGCTACTGACGTAGGCAATGCCGTCGAAGATGCCTGCGAGGATGTCAAGGAAAGCGCAAACGCGAATGACACAGACTGCTGATCTCATCGGCAAGCGCTCCGTGACCAGAACCTGCCACCTCCGAGGGCGGCAGGTTCTGGTGACTTGAATTGCAACGTCTCTGTTGTGAACCTTAAGCCTCTCCAGACCTTCGGCTGCGGATTCGGCGCGTAGAAACTTTACTTGGCTATGATTTTACTTGGCTATGTAAGGGGCCAACTCGCTTTCGTACTTCTGGTACATCTTGTAGTTATGCTTGACCGCGGCATTGATGTCTTTCTGCAACCAGGCGGTTCGCAGTGAGTCGCGTACCCAGACATGTTCGGCCCAGTTGCCGCCGGCTGATTTAACCAGTTCCATTTCGGCACCGGCCATTCCCGTCATATCGGCGACGCCGCCCATCATTTCCGTGATATCGCTGAATGAAACCTGCTCTTTCTTGTCCGCTTTTTCCGCAATTTCTTTCAAGCGCTGTTCCTTGCTCGCGCGCATTTCCGACGCGCGGACCATGACCCGTATGAATTCCTTGACCTGCTTGTCATTCAACTCGCCATCAGAAGGTGGGTCGTATTCGTCTTCTTCAGCGGCGGCCATTATTTCCGCCTGCCGCATCGCTGTGCCGATTATGCCACTGGACTGCGAAGCCGATTTTCCGGGGTCTGACGAAAAGCCGCTTTCACCGAGGCGCTTGCCCATGTCCGCACCGGGCATAAAGCGCCCGAACGTCGCACCGATAATCAACGAAAGCACGATCCCTGCAACCAGAGACAGAATGTAGTGCAGAGTACGCTTTTCTGTGGGTAGATTGAGGTAGATGGGCAGGATGCGCCAAAGCAGTATCAGTGCATAAATAAACAGTACAATTGACAATAGTCCGCCAATCCATGGCAGCCATGTCAGTGCTCGCCCGACATACGCTGGCACGAATGCGAAACTCGCCGCAGCGAAAGCCAGTGGAAAACTGTTTGTACCGCCGAATGCGCCGGCGAGACTGCTGAGAATAAACGCGAAAATTCCGATCGCTACGCCGCTAAATACAATATTCAGCAGGGTACTGAGCAGGGTTGGACGGAACATGCCGAAAATCGAGCTGTCATCCACCGTGAACCCGAAAAGATAGGCAATCAGTGACGATGCGATGATCAAGGGGCCCGTCAACAGGAACGCAGTTTTTTTCCAGTCGCCGGCTTCGGGCAGATAGGCTTGCCAGGTCGGCTCGGCATTTAAAAGTGCCCCTTTTATGAGATCGAGTGTGCGTTTTGGATCGAACATCGGCTGTCTCCGTTATTATTTGCCCAGTTGTACCGGTTATGTTATGTGAGCTGCCTGCAGCCGGCATTGTATATACAAACAATGCCCGGACGCGAGTTGGCACTTAATAGCCGGATGCACTATGGTTGGGCAATAATAAGAATACGGGACTATCCTGACACTGCACAAAAAATAAAAATGACGGAATGTGCAGTCGGAAAGCGCTTATCAAAAAAGAAACGGGTCATACGTCAAAAACGGGCCCGATGAAAACCAAAAGGAGCACATGATGCTTAGGAAATTGACGTCCCTGTCTTTACTGCTTGCCATGTCCCTGCCGGGACTGCTTTGGGCCGATGAACTCACACAAATGGTGCAACAGGATCTCGCAACTCTCGGGTACGACCCGGGCGAGGCCAATGGCGAGCTGACAACCAAGACCATCGTGGCGGTGTCAAAGTTTCAGGCCGAGCACGATCTTGAAGTGACCGGTGAGGTTACGCCGCAACTGGTCGGTATAGTAAAAGCCTCGCTCAAGGAGCAAAGCAACCCTGCAGGAGGAACGGCCGCTGCTCCGGCGGTAGCCGCCACACGCAGCCCCGAAGAGCTGCAGGCCGCCCAGCAAGCCTGCATTCAGGACAAGGTAGCGAAAGCGCAGGCTTCGCAAAAAAAGAAACGTGGCTTCGGCAGTTTGATGCGTGCCGTTACGCGCACCGCCTCACAGTTAGGTAACAGTGACGTAGCCAATGATATCGCGCAGACGAGCAGCGACGTATACAACGTAAATGCAACGGCAGCCGATCTTGAGTCCGCTGCCAAAGACCTAGGGATTTCGGAGAGCGATTTGGAGGCTTGTCGGAACCCCTGAGAACCATTTCGGCTCGTAGAAAGCAATAAAGGATTTTTCATGCTTACCAACAATAGAACTCGCCCACTTTTTACGATCGTTGCAAGACTTGCCGCCTTCGTCGCTGGCGCATGCCTGCTCAGTGTCACAGCAGTCGTATTCGGTGCCCAGGGTGTCATCGCAACTGGAGTACAAACGGACTATGGCGATCGCGTAAACAGAAATCCCGGCAGCGCTTTTGGCGGCCCACAGCAAGCCGTATTCTCAATAGACGATTTGTGCAATAACAGCGCCACACTGGGCATGGCAATGCGGCAAATGGTGGACGGAGTTCAACGGGAAATGGCAAATGCCGGAGCGCCTATAAACCTGTATACCCTCCAGAGTATTCCCGGTGCGCCAAATCGCGTCGATATTGAGCGCGATATAGCCAATGCGCGGGACGAAGTCTGCAACCAGGGCGAGCCACCGACGACGGTCCAACCTTTCACGATCAGCTACTCGTCATGTCGTATGAGCATGTACACGCCCACCAACGCGATGATGATTTCCATGCCGACTGGTAGCAACGTGGCGTACATGTTGCTCGCGGATCACGCTGAACAAGAGGTCTATCACGTAAATCTGACGCGTCGCATTGACGATGCTTCACAAAATCCCCTCATTGGTCGAGGCTGGAACCAGGGGATGCAGATTAGTTCGGGAGGCCAGACCCGCCAGATCGGCGACTACCAGACCAAGCTGTACAATTTCACGTCAACCGGGGGGCTAGGGCAATCCGACGTGGGCGCACTGGGCCAGGCCGACCTGGAAGCGGGCCAGGTTGGGGCAGAACAACTCGGCAACCTGATATCAGTAACGAGCCAGGGTAACGCATGGATTGCCGACGATGTACCAGGGGTCGATATTGTGAAAAGTTTTTATCAGAACCTGACGTCACAGGTGCAGCCTGGAGGTGGGACGTCATTCTTCGGCGGCCTCATCAAGAATCAGGTCAGCATGTTGAGCGAGGGCATGCCTATCGAGGTCGAGACGACTGTCAGTTCAAAAGTCATGGGCCGCACGATGGTCAGCGGAAAATCCAAGACTGTTATCAGCAATATTCGCGTTGTGGATCTCGCCTCCGACTGGTGTGAAGAAAGGCCCTTGCCGGAAGGTTATACCGAGACCGACCTTGACGAACAAATGGCGCAGGCTTCCGCGGGCACGCAATCGGGCTCTCAATCCGGGGCTGGTTCCGATGCGCCGAATATGGCTGACGCGATGCAACAGATGCAGGCTGCCATGGACCAGATGACGCCCGAACAACAGGAAATGATGGCCAGTCTTGGCTTTGGAGGGGGCGCGACGCCTTCGGCCGGTGGTGCCGCGGCAAGTGCCAATGCAGCCAGCCAGGGCTCCGGTGCTCAATCGTCCGGCAATGATAGTGCCCCGCGCGCGCAGACATCATCGGCCGCTCTGACCACCGATAACCTGGTGGAAAGCGTACAAAAGCATCTCGCGGAGCTCGGCTACAACCCGGGTAATACGGATGGCACTGCGTCGGTTATGACCGAAGTCGCGATCTCGCAATTTCAAGCAGAAAAAGGCATGCCCGTAACGGGCAAGGTCACACCACAATTGCTGGGAGTGTTGGCAGCGGCTGTCGACAGTCGCTAGCCTGAGCATGGAGATACGAACTGGGCAGCGAGTACTTACGAAGCGCAGGCCGGCTGTCGGCGGTCACTAGAGCAGATTCTGACAAGCAAGATTGATATCGAATGAAGCATCGATGTTTACGGCTACATCTTCATCGCGCTTTCCGACCACGCCCTTGATCGTGCCAGCCATCCGTCCGTTCATACCGGAGCCGGTGTGCGTTGTCAGCGTCAGGGTGCCGGCACCTTCGTAAGCATCCGGGACCAGTATATTGAGGTTCGCCGGCAGGTCTTCGGGCGCGAACTGACCGTTGTACCAGCCAAGTTCCGACAGCTCGAAATTCCCGGTGCCACCGGACCCAACTGCGCCGTCTGTTGTGAAACGCAATTGAAACAAATTTTTGTCCGTGATTTCACCGCGATTGAACGACATCGACAGGCGCGTATTTTCATCACAGCCGCCAACCAGCATGATATCGGCACCATCACTGTGAAGCTCACCTTGCGCGTCGCCACTCGCGGAAAACTCCAGCGAGTTAACGAAGCTATCCGGGGAATCGGTCACCGCAGCACTGCTCGCGGAATTACCTGCGGTCGTATCCGGCGGTGAAGTGGCGTCGTCGCCGCATGCGGTTAACAGCAATGCCGCGAGCGCTGCCACTATATTGATGCTTTTCATCATCCAACTCCCGAAATATGACCCCGCTGGCAAGGGTATCACTGAGTGACTAGCCGGCAGCGTGTATTTTGCAAGCACTGGCCACGTTGAGGTTCGGCTCAGACATTCTGTCGACTCGTTTGCAACGAAAATATATCGACGATTGACACTACTGACTGCGGCGTCAAAATGAATAGCCAAGTGAAGTTGTCGCCGAATAATCCGATTTGGCAGCACCGGTTGGTGGATTGCTCGTGTACGAATAGCTAAGCCCCAGGCTGAGGAAAAAGTCATCGATGAATTCCCAGCTGAGAGTAAAATCAGATTCCGCGCGATACTGGCTGAAATCCTCTAACAGAGGGTATATCTGGGTGGTGAAATTAAGCGAGGTTGATGGATCCGCCTTGCGGTGCAGGTAGCGAATTTCAAGGCGGCCTTCGTACACCGTGTCGCTGGGGTCTTCGCCCGTGAATGCCTGGCGCGACGCCTGTGTACCCGCGGTAATGGAGAACATATTCGTATTTGATTGGATCAGATATCGGCCATACGCGCCACCAGCCGAGGTACGAGCCTGGATACCAAGTTCATCATTTCGTTCCCAGCCGACAAACCAGTCCGAGAACCAGCGATTGGCGCGAAACACCTGGTAGTTCAAATCCACGCTTTGATTCACGGAAGCGTCGGCATTTTTCTGGCCAGTTGCGGTGGAATTCAGCCGCAAGCCGATCAGGTATTTCCGCGTCCGGTAACTAATATCTGCTGCGACATTCGACGTATATACTTCGCTCGACTTTTGCGCCTGGAATCCAAGGCTGAACGAGCCGTCCAGCTTTTCCAGGAACCTCTCGTCTGACTCAATCGGGGTGATGCGCACGATGTCTTCGGTGGTATGCGACACTTCGCCGGACGACGTCAGTATCCTGATTTCCCGTTCATCCTGTGCTTCCACCAGTTGCCCGAAGAATCGCGTTCCGTCGGTGAGTTCGACCTGCAGGCTTTGCTCACTTTTGGCACTGAGCACATCGTCCCAATCGATCGAGATTGTTCCCATCGAGTCCGTACTGTAGGACAGGGCGCCGAAATCCAGCGACTTGATTTCCCCGGTTACAAGATCACCGTTTACGAGCTTTACGACGTCAGTTTTTGCCGCGCTCGCCGAGGTGGCCGAAAATAGCAGCAGGACTGTGAGCAATACCGAGCGTGTCGAGTATTTGTACGTCATTCTTGCGGTCCCCTGGTGCGATTTCTATTGATATTTTACTGCAGGATCTACGCGGCCCGGCCCAACTATTCCGGTTGTGGCTCGGCGACCTGCCTCATTCTCGCCTTTGCGAATTTTTCACCAAAAAAGTCGCCTTCATTCCAGCTCGGCCGCGTTGTCGCATTTCCGAGTTTATAGCCAATGCTCGTGTTCGCTCGTGCGAAGCGAACTGCCGAGTCCCAGTCGATTGGCAGCGACAGATCGTCTGACGGTCGATGGTAGTGTTGCTTGCGAAAATTAATTACAGCCGCTTCGCCATCAATCGAAGCATCTGTTGACTTGTAGCCGGTAACCAGAAAAGTGGCTGGCACGCCCTGCCGAACAAAGGAGTATTGGTCGCTGCGAATAAACACGACTTCCTGTGGCATCGGGTCCGGCGTCAACTCAAAGCCTTCGGCGGCGAGTGCTTCCTGAACGATGGGCTCAAGCGATGAATGCTCGGCGCCAAAGGCAATGACATCGGCAACGGGAAAGAGAAACAGAGTCATATCAAGATTGACGTTTGCAACGATGGATTCGATCGGCACCGTCGGATAGTGGGCGAAGTAGTCTGATCCTAGCAATCCCTTTTCTTCTCCCGTCACCGCAATGAAAATTACGGAACGCTTTGGCGGACTGGCCGCCATAATGCGCGCGCTTTCAAGCAGCAGAGATACACCTATTGCATTGTCATATGCACCGTTGTAAATATCATCGCCGTCGACTGCCTCCCCGCGGCCAAGTCCGTCCAGGTGGCCCGAGTAAACAATGTATTCCGAGGCGAGTTCCGGGTCGGAACCGCGCACGATGCCAATGACGTTCGGGCTGCTGATGCGTTCGTGTTGCGTCCTGCGGCTCAACGTGACTTCAACGCCTAGCGGCACGGAAGCGACCTTGCCCTCTTCTGCCGCGTCAAGGGCCTCTTCGAAACTGATCGGCGTACCCGCGAACAATTCCGCCGCTGCAGCGGCACTTAAGTACACGGCGCCTTTAATCTCGGGATGGTAGCCTTCCGGCGTGTCCGACAATGTTACCCAGCTCATACCCGGCTTTTTCCCGGTCATTTCCTTGACTCGCTCCCAGGGAAACATCTCCTCGTTGTAGCGTGTCCGAAGTGAAATGATCCCGACCGCGCCACGCTTGACGGCCTCCTGGTACTTGGTTCTCGAGGAACTGTAATAGGCGCGCTCGTTGTGTGACAGTACGGCGGGCGCCCGACCGAATATTGCGATGATCTTGCCTTCGACATCCACGTCTTCATAGTCGGAATAGCCGAACTCCGGCGCGTGCACACCGTAACCAGCGTACACGACCTCGGCTCGAACCCCGGTTTCCGAACGCACCGGATCGCCGCCCATCGAATAGTCGTCACGGTAGACCAGTTGGCGGTCCTCGCCATCACGATGTGCAATCATCGAAGTGCTATCCGAATCAATAAGATAGCTTTGCAATGGCACCTGTTGAAACCAACCCTCATCTTCACCGCCAGGCTCGAGACCGTATTGCTCGAATTGCGCTGCAACGTAGTCCGCCGCGGCCAGGTAGCCAGGCTCGCCGGTTAGTCGGCCTTCACGTTCATCATCGGCCAGGTATTCCAGATGGGCGCGAATGCGCTCTGCGCTGATTGACGCGACCGGCTTTTGCGCGCCGTCCTTACCCGCCTCGCCGCTGACGCCATTGTCCGAAGCACCACAGGCGACCACGAGTAGCAATAGAGGAACGCTAAGTAGAGGTTTGGCTTTGCTCATTTCGATTCACTCGAATGCTGTTATGACCAATACGGTATGCGCTATATGAACAAATTCACGCGCATAAAAAAAGGCCGCAACCCAATCGGCTGCGGCCTTTCATATTAAAAGCCTGGCGGTGTCCTACTCTCACATGGGGAGACCCCACACTACCATCGGCGCAGAGCGTTTTCACTTCCGAGTTCGAAATGGGATCGGGTGGTTCCCGCTCGCTATTGCCGCCAGGCAATTCGGCTAGGAAAGAGATAAAAGGTGTCAGGTTTATTTATTGCTGACACCTTCCGCGAACAAGTGCCAATAAATAAACCTGACACCTTTTCTCTTTCCCAAAATAAATAACAATCTGAACTTCTTTCAAATGAGCTTCTTTGTCGCACTTTTACATGTCACAAAAATGTTTTGGCGTTATATGGCCAAGTCGCACGAGCAATTAGTACTGGTTAGCTTCATCCATTGCTGAACTTCCACACCCAGCCTATCAACGTTGTAGTCTTCAACGGCTCTTCAGGGACCTCAAGGGTCCAGGGAAATCTAATCTTGAAGGGGGCTTCCCGCTTAGATGCTTTCAGCGGTTATCCTGTCCGTATATAGCTACCCGGCAATGCCACTGGCGTGACAACCGGAACACCAGAGATACGTCCACTCCGGTCCTCTCGTACTAGGAGCAGCTCTTCTCAAATTTCCAACGCCCACGGCAGATAGGGACCGAACTGTCTCACGACGTTCTAAACCCAGCTCGCGTACCACTTTAAATGGCGAACAGCCATACCCTTGGGACCTGCTACAGCCCCAGGATGTGATG
>DDIS01000077.1:0-6774 GCA_002338615.1 Proteobacteria bacterium UBA1844
GGCTGGAAGCCGCTCCTACGGAGCATTCTTTTGCGGGCGCCGCTTGCGCCTTGTTGAGAAATTGATTGCTGCGCCATGCGCCGTTTGTGACTATCATCACTCGATGGCTGCCAAATTCCTGTTTGTATCCTACGACGCACTGATCAGCGACATTGCGTGGCGTGTTGCCACGGAAGGCAACGAGGTGCGCTATTACATAGATAGCGTGAGTGAGCGCGACATCGGCGACGGCTTCGTGCCGAAGGTCGATGCCTGGGAGCCGCATGTCGAGTGGGCCGACGTCATCGTGTTCGACGATGTACTCGGGCACGGCACCCATGCGCACCGCCTGCGCGAGCAAGGCAAGCTGGTGGTCGGTGGCACGCCCTATACCGATCGGCTCGAAGACGACCGCACGTTTGGCCAGGAAGAGCTGAAGAAGCACGGCGTGTCGATTATACCGTTCCAGGAGTTCACGGATTTCGATTCCGCGATCGCCTACGTCGAGGCGAATCCGGCGGCCTACGTCATCAAGCCCAGCGGCGAGGCGCAGAACATCAAGCGCCTGCTGTTTGTTGGCCAGGAGGACGATGGCAAGGATGTCATCCATGTGCTCGGCTCCTACAAGGCCGTGTACGCCGATACGGTCAAGGTATTTCAGCTGCAGCGCAGGGTGCGGGGCGTGGAGATTGCCGTGGGGGCGTTCTTCAATGGCGAGAAGTTCATGATGCCGATCAACGTCAACTTCGAACACAAACTGCTGTTCCCCGGCAACATCGGCCCCGCCACGGGCGAGATGGGCACCTGCATGTACTGGAGCCGCCCAAACCGGGTTTACGCCGCCACGCTCGCAAAGCTCGAAAGCCGGCTGCGCGAAGAACACTACGTTGGCTATATCGACGTCAACTGTATCGTCAACGGCCAGGGTATCTACCCGCTGGAGTTCACTGCGCGCTTCGGCTACCCGACCATTTGTATCCAGGTAGACGGTATCACAATGCCTGTGGGTGATTTTCTGCGCGGCATGGCAGATGGCACACTGTCGGAATTCAAAACCAAAAAAGGCTTCCAGATCGGTTTGCGCATTGTCGTGCCGCCGTTTCCGTATAACGACCCGAAGACCTTCGAGGCGAATTCGAAAGACCGGATCATTATTTTTCGCAAACCCGTCTACGAAGGCATTCACTTCGAAGACGTGCGCCTGGTCAACGGCGAATGGGTGATTACCGGAAAGTCAGGGGTCGTCCTGATCGTGACCGGGCAGGGTATCTCCGTGAAGCAGGCGCAGGCACAGGCCTACCAGCGCGTCAAAAATATACTGATCCCGAATATGTATTACCGCACCGACATTGGCGATCGCTGGCACGAAGATCACGACAAGCTGCATTCCTGGGGCTATCTGCGTGAATCGTGACCCAGGGCACCCTGCGGTAAGGGACAGTTATTCAGGTCACTGTGGCTAAAGCGCCTGACAACGAGCGCTTCACACGCGTCGTACAACCACACTTCGATCGACTTTATGGACTCGCCTGGCGCCTCAGCGGCCAGCAGGCGTCAGCCGAAGACCTGTTCCAGGAGCTCATGATCAAGGCCTGCCTGAAACTTGATGAGCTCGAGCAACTCGACGAGCCCGGCGCCTGGCTCGCGCGCGTCATGTATAACCTGTTTGTTGACGAACACCGGCGCTTTGCCCGGCAGCGCCTGTTGCTGGTCGGTGAGGGCCGGCTCCCTGGAGACGGTCTTGCTGGGTTTGCTGGCGAGGATGATCCCGTGCGCAACGCCGAACGTGACGAAGAGACGGCCGAACTCGAGCGCGCGCTCGAAAAGCTTGGTGAAGAGCACCGCATCGTGCTGCTGTTGCACGACGCCGATGGCTATAAACTTAAGGAGATACAAGAGCTTATGGGTGTTCCCATCGGCACCGTGAAATCCCGGCTACACCGTGCGCGGGCGCGGTTTCAGGAAATTCTCGTCCAGCGGGGAACCATTCCCGCCACTCAGCCGTGTAAGAGGTGAGACAGGAACACTTCGTAAGGATCCGGCAGGCATGCAAGAGCGCGATGACAATCCGCAGGATGAACAGCTTGGCAGGCGCTTAAGCGCTTACCAGCCGCCGCCGCCGGCACGTGGCTTCTACGAGAGTGCCGTGCAGCGCGCGCTCGTCGCACGACAACAAAAGAAGGATCGACGTCGACACCTTTTGGGTGGGCTGTTTGGCGGCCTGGGCGTCGCGGCCGCGGCCGGGCTTGTTGCTTTCCTGGTCGGGCCGATGATCGCCGGCGTCGACGATGACAGCTCCGAACTCCCGGAAGTCACCATTGCGCTCGCCGAAGCACAAACCGTGAGACTCGTCTTCTCATCAACGGAAGCGCTGGTCGATGCGACGCTGACGGTAAGCCTGCCGCCCGGTGTCGAGTTGCAGGGCTTTCCCGGGCAGCGCGAGGTTAGCTGGGAAACCAGTCTCGCGGCCGGTCAGAACGTATTGCCGCTGCGCCTGCTGGCGGTCGGGCCAACCGGTGGTGAACTATTGGCGCATCTTGAGCACGACTCGCGTGACAAGTCATTCAGTTTGCGTATAAGCGTAACCTGACGGCCGCGGCGAGCGACGTGTTGCGGTATTAATTGCATTGCTTAATTGCTTTGGCTTTATGAGCCAGGCTTTTTGGAAGAACGAATGAATCGAATCAGCATATCTTTCTGTACCGCACTCGTTGCGGGATTTGCGAGCGCGCCAGGCGCCGCCGTGGCCGATGAAGAACTCGACGATCTCGACGTCACGATGGAGGTGCTCGATGACGAAAGCGAGTTCAGTGAGCTGGCGAATCAGATGCGCGGTCCGGATACGAGCGGCATTGAAGACTTCACGGATGACTCAGCCGACGCCGCTGATGCTGACGTGCCCGGAGACGACGCCGAAGTGAATGAGCGCCCGCTGTTTACCGACGATCGGGGTGCTCAAGGCGATGGTTTCGATCGCGACGCCACCCTGCCCGAGGATCAGCTGCGTCACGAAGACGACTTCGAAGATGACGAAGGCGAGGACCGGGATCTCGATATTCCGATCGAAATGGACTACCCCGACGAGGAATACCCGCACGAGCCGTGAGGTTCGCCGCCAGCTGCCGAACAGGCGGTGAATGGCCCAATCATCTCCTGCTGCCCGCCCTCCGCCGCGGCGAGAGCGCGATTTCTTGCGCCACGTCATAGTTTTCGGGGCCAATACAGGTAGGCTTGTTACCTGACATAACGCGCATCCCTGGCAATTTGACCGCCGCAATCAACCTCAGGAACTGAACGATTCGCACCTACACCGGAAAACTGTTTGCGCGACGCCGCGGCGGCATCGCGAGCCTGCTGGCTGCCTTGCTTTGCGTGGCAGCCAGCCCGTCGTTTGCAATGACGGCCGATGAGTATTTTGCAGATGGCAATCGGCTGTTTCGTGACGACCTGTACTGGGCTGCTTTGCTGCGCTACAGCCAGGCTGCAGACGCGGGCCTCGCATCGCCGCTGCTCAGCTACAACACGGGTGTCGCACATTATCGCGCTGGCCAGTACATACGCGCGCGCGATGCGCTTTTAAAGGCACTTGAGTCGCCGACGCTGCGCGTACCGGCACAATACAATCTCGGTCTGAATGCCTACAAGCTCGGCGAAACGGACGAAGCATTACGCTGGTTCCGGCTCGCGCGTGATCAGCAACAAAACAAAGTCCTTGCGGACTATGCACAGGTCGCCATTGCGCGAATTCGTTCGGGCGAAATCGCCGCTGACCCCGTGGTCGTCGAATCCGAGAAGCGCCGCAAGGAAGCTGATTTTGCGCACCTCCAGTTACGCGCGCTGGTGAGCTTCGGTTCCGACGACAATGTCTTTCGTACGCCGGCACAGGATTACCTCGATTTTGCCGACCCGGACTTCCCGATCATCACACCGGTGCCGGTCTCCGGCGCGTTTATGCCGTACAGCCTGAGCGCGAAATACAATGTCAAACCCTACTCGCACGAAGGCTTCTTCGGCGCGTACCGGCTCGCCGGAAGCTACTACCTCGACCAGGAGCTGAAGAACGCGAACGAATTCAGCCACGAAGTCAGCTTTGGTAGCGAGTATCACAAAATCGATGCAGAGCGCAGTCGTGAGCGACAATTGTTCAGTGCGTTTACGGTCGCGCAGCATGACGGCATCTACTACGACCCGGACGACGGCGTTAGCTACAGCGTCGACGGTGAAACCGTTGACGATCGCATGAACTACTTGCGCTATGGCCCGGAACTCGACTTCTGGCAATCCTGGGAAAAGTTGACGCTGGGATTCAACGTCAAGGGCCAGCTCTGGAATTACGAAGACCCGGAAGTGGTGCCCGAGTACGACCATGAATTTTTCCAGTTCGGGCTGCTCACGGAGTACAAGTTTACGCCGGGATCCCTGTTTCGCCTCACCGCCGAATATTCCAGCCGCAGGTTCGGCGACCGGCCTTCGTTCAATCTCGATGGCGAACAGCTGGTCGGTAGTCCCGGTGTGCGTTACGACTATCTCGACATCAGCATCGGAGCCCGGCAGCGCATTACCTCGAAAATGTGGCTCGGGGTCGAATACCTGCGCAGTGAGCGCACCGATCAGTATGTCGGCTACAACGACTACGTCCGCGACATTTACAGCGTCCAGTACTACTGGATGGTGGGGCAGCGCTTCGAGGTCCGGGCAAGAGCCGACTACGAGCTCTACAACTATCCGCGCGCGTACGCTTTTGACAACCCGTTGCAAGGCCGCAAGACGCTTGAGCGCGTCGATTTCGACCTCAGCGCAAGTTACCGCGTCACGCAGCACCTGTACCTGGTGCTCGAAGCCAACCATCTCGAAAAGGTCTCCAACGACATTCGTATTGCCTACGACCGCAATCGCTACAGCCTCGGCGTACGCTGGTCCCAATAGCACGGGGGTGCGGTCAGAATTCTCTGGCCCCTTTTGCCCACTTTCGCACGGCCGCAGGTGTTGCCAAACCTGTTAGAATCGCGGCCCTTCCCCGGGCCTGATTCTGCATTACGCTGCTATCTACATGGATGTCACACCAATACTTGAGTCTTTAAACGACGCGCAGCGCAAAGCCGTCACCGCCCCGGCCGAGCCGACACTGGTCATCGCCGGGGCAGGCAGTGGCAAGACGCGCGTGCTGGTGCACCGGGCCGCGTGGCTGATCGATATCGAGGGCGTATCGCCACAGGGCCTGCTCGCCGTCACGTTTACGAACAAGGCCGCGGCCGAGATGCGCGGGCGGATCGAAAACCTGCTCAATATCCCGGTCAGCCATCTCTGGATTGGAACGTTTCACGGACTGGCGCACCGTTTGCTGAGACGCCACTGGCGCGAAGCCGGCCTGCCGCAGAACTTCCAGATTATTGATTCCGACGACCAGCTACGCCTCATCAAGCGACTCTTGAAAGGTCTTGGAATCGACGATAGCCGCTGGGTACCGCGCGAGATTCAATACTTTATCAACGGCCAGAAAGATGAAGGATTGCGCGCGAAACATCTCGATGATGAAGGTGACCCGCAGCGTCGGCAGATGATTTCCCTGTACAAGGAATACGAAACCGTTTGCGAACGCGGTGGCCTGGTCGACTTCGCCGAATTGCTGCTGCGTGCCCACGAACTCTGGCGCGACAACGCCGAACTGCTTGCCCACTACCAACGCCGCTTCAAGCACCTGCTGGTGGACGAGTTCCAGGACACCAACGCAATTCAGTACGGCTGGCTGCGCCTGCTTGCGGGCAAGACCGGCGTGCCGTTCGTCGTGGGCGACGACGACCAGTCCATCTATCGCTGGCGTGGCGCACGGGTCGAGCATATTCACCAGTTTCAGAAAGACTTTCCCGGTACCACTGTAATCAAGCTGGAACAGAACTATCGCTCGACCGCGACTATTCTGAATGCCGCGAATGCTGTCATTGCGAACAACAATTCACGGATGGGTAAGAATCTCTGGACTGATGGCACAACAGGCGAGCCGATCCGTGTGTATTCGGCGTACAACGAACGCGACGAAGCCGACTTTGTTATCGGTCGACTGCGCGACTGGATAGACCAGGGCAATCTGCGTGCCGATTCTGCCATCCTGTACCGGTCCAACGCGCAATCACGAGTGCTCGAAGAGGCGCTGGTCAATGCGCGAATTCCCTATCGTGTCTACGGCGGGCAGCGCTTTTTCGAGCGCGCGGAAATCAAGGACGCCCTGGCTTACCTGCGCCTGATTTCCAATCGCGACGACGACTCGTCATTTGAGCGTGTTGTCAACAAACCAACGCGCGGCATCGGTGCGCGCACGATCGAGATCATGCGCCAGTATGCGCGCGCCAACGGTTGCTCGATGTGGCGCGCTGCCGGCGCGATCGCCAGCGATGAATTATCGAGCCGGGCCGCCAACGCCGTGCTCGTCTTTTTGAACCTGATCGAACGCATGGCGCGCGATACAGCCACCCTCGACCTGCAGGACCAGGTCGACCACGCAATTCATGCGAGCGGCCTGATCGAGTTTTTCCGGCAGGAAAAAGGCGAGAAGGGGGAGACGCGGATAGAGAACCTCGAGGAACTCGTGAGTGCGGCAAAAGGCTTTACACCGGGCGCCGAGGAGGACATGTCGCTGCTGGACGAATTCCTGTCACACGCCGCGCTCGAAGCCGGCGAGGGGCAGGCGGATGCCTGGGAAGACTGTGTACAACTCATGACCATGCATTCCGCGAAAGGGCTCGAGTTTCCGCTGGTCTTTATGTGTGGCATGGAAGATGGCCTGTTTCCGCACCAGCG
>DDIS01000077.1:6866-7127 GCA_002338615.1 Proteobacteria bacterium UBA1844
ATGGCCTGTTTCCGCACCAGCGCTCGGTCGCCGATCCGCAAGGGCTCGAGGAGGAGCGCCGCCTGTGTTACGTCGGCATCACCCGTGCCAAGCAGACCTTGTACGTTACCTATGCGGAGCAGCGGCGCCTGCACGGCATGGACAATTTTTCTCAACCATCGCGCTTCATCAGCGAAATTCCCGCCGAGCTTATCGAGGAAGTCCGGCCGCGCGTGCAGGTTTCACGCCCCGTGCAGGCAACGCGAAGCCGGGCGCCGAGCC
>DDIS01000217.1 GCA_002338615.1 Proteobacteria bacterium UBA1844
GGCCCGTAGGAGCGCCGTCCCCGGCGCGATCGGCTGGTGCTCATCGCGGCATTAGAAATACCACGCAAATTGCGCGAACACCGCGAGCCCTGTCGAGAGATATTCATTCGGCACGGCCGTTGCCGGTCCACCGAACTCCGAGCCGTCCGGGCCGAGCGGAATATTGATGTTGCCAAGCAGGGTCATGTTGTTTGACAAGCTGTAGTTGCTGGTCAGCTGCAACAAGGCACTCGGATCTTCGAGGTTCGCGAGCAGCACCGGTGCAAGGCTCCAGAGCGGCGTCATTTCGACCGTCACACTGCTGGCCAGATAGTGCCGCCCGAGCGTGAACTGCTGGCCACGTACGATGCGCACGAGCAAGTCGGGGCGCGCGGCGAGTGCGGCGGTACTGTAATCTTCCGACAGCCCGAACGCGCTGAAGAAATACTCCAGCACCCCGCTCATATTCTTGCCGCCCAATACCCAGGAATAGCTGGTGTTGGCGACCAGCTCGACGTAGGTGTCATCGTCCGTTTTTGTGAGCACGAGATCGGCAGAGACGACGGCGCCGCCGATGGAGCGACTGATGCCGATACCGAGTACCGGATCGCCGTAGTTGTCCGCCAGTAAGGCGTTGTATCCAAGCTCCCCGGCCAAGCCATGATATTTTAGTGCCGCCGTTGCCTGGGCGGAGCCGACATCACCGGAAACCGGGTCGCGTCGAAACACAATTGCGCCCTGCACATCATCGCCGTTACCGCGGAGATACTGCAGGTACAGCATGTCGTCGCCGGCCTTGTACTCCGTATCGATCGAGCTTGGATCGAACGGGTTCACAAGGTCGAACGGCGTATAGAAAAACCCGTTGCCCCAGGTGAGTGCCTGGCGCCCGAAGCGCGTAACCAACTTGTCCGACGTATAGCCGACCCAAAGCCGGTCCAGTCGTTGCAGAATTGCTGCGTCGCCTGACTCGTTGACAATGTCCGTAAGATTCATCAAGCGGCGATCATCGTTCGGTAGTTGCCGGCCGAATACATCGAATGCACCGGGCAACCCGCTGGTGATGCCGAGTTGCTCACTGTCCACGCCAATCAGCTGATAGTTCGCATCGACTGCCCAGCCTTCGTGGCGCCACTCGAGGTTCAGCCGGAACTCACCTTGCAGGTCGAAGGTGTTACTGCCCAGTGCGTCGCGAAAGAGGCTGTTGCCCGGGAAGCTCGTACCGAGGAAGTTCAGCTTGGTGTGGCCACCCTGCTCGAAGCTGTATCTATCGGCCGACGCAGTAGCCGCCAACAACAGCGCAGTCAGTGCCACGAGGCCGAATGCATCAGTTCGCTTGTTGCTGAATATCATCGACAATCCGGCCATCGAGCATTTTCACGAGCCTCGGTACGTGCGCCATCACACGCTGGTCATGGGTCGCAATTATGAATGTTGTGCCATGGCGTTCATTCAGTTCAGTGAACAGGTCCATCAGGCTGTCGGCGGCTTTCGAGTCGAGGTTGGCCGTTGGCTCATCGGCCAGCACCAGCGCAGGACGAGACACGACCGCCCGGGCAACCGCGACCCGTTGCTGTTGCCCACCGGACATTTCTGCCGGGCGCCGGTTCTCGAGTCCGACGAGGCCTACTTCCTTCAGAACCTCTTGCGACTTCTCACCTCGCTCCGCATCACCAACGCCTTGCAGTTGCATCACGAACTCGACATTTTCCTGCGCACTCAGCACCGGTATCAGGTTGTAGGCCTGGAACACGAAGCCGATTTGCCGCAAGCGCAATTCTGCAAGTTCACTCTTGCTCGACTGATCGATGCGTTTCCCGGCAATCCATACTTCCCCACTGTCCGGCTTGTCGAGCCCACCGATGGTATTTAGAAGCGTCGTCTTGCCGCCTCCGGAAGGTGAAGACAGGCACACGAATCCTCCATTTTCAATCTCGAGGCTCAAGTGATCGAGCGCCTTGATCTCGGCGTCACCCTGGCGATAGGTCTTGCACAATTCAACACATTTGACAGCCATGCTCATCAGTCAACCTTTGTGATTGCTTCAATGGGTTGGTAGCGCGATGCGCGCCACGCGGGCGACAAGCTGGCCAGGAAACCCAGCAACAGCACTACCCCGTTGGCAAGCAGCACATCCTGCAAACGTAACTGCGGAATGAGCACGCTCGAAGCACCGAACATTTCCATGCCTTGCCCTACAAACGAAATGTCGATGCCGGCCTGCAGCGGGTTAATGCTTAGCCAGGCAAGACCATTGCCGATGAGCATGCCAAACAGCAGCAGCAACATCGACTCAATAAGGATTTGCCCGAGTATGCTCATGGGCTTCATGCCCAGGGCCAGCATCAGCCCGATCTCGCGGACGCGCTCAAACACGGCCATGACCAATGTGTTGACGAGGCCGAAAGACAAGGCGAGAAAAATGACAATAACCCAGACGAGCACGAAGCCGTCCATCACCTTTAGCATCGTCCCGAGATAGGGATCGAGCTCCGTCCAGGGCTGCACCACGACATTGTCACCCGTCAATGCCTTGACCTTGTCGACGAGGGGCCCGACATTTCGATAGTCGTCGCCCATCACCGCGATTTCCGTCACACGGTCGCCTACATCAAGCAATCTCTGCAGCGTGCTCTTGCCGACGAACACGTAGGTATCCTCGTACGACTGCATATCTGCGCCGAACAGCCCGATCACGCGAAAGCCCCGGTCGGCAATGTTGTTTGCCAGGTCCTGGCTCATGATCACTACGCGTTTGCCAACTCCCGTATCCAGCGTTTTCGCCAGGTTGCGACCGATTACAATGCCGTCATCCGCGGCATCAGCAAGAAAGCGGCCGTCGATGTTGTCTTCATGGATAAAGGTCATGCCATGCTCTTGCCCGGGATCTATGCCCAGCAAGGTCACGCCGCGAGTTTCTCGCTCACTGCTGAGAACCGCGGGCACCTTGATCCGGCTGGCCCATTGCACCAGGCCGGCACTGCCGAATCGCGCCGCGATTTCCGAGTCCGGCGTCGGAATCAGGTTGTTGATATTGGGGTCGTCGAGATAGTCGGGTTGATGTACCTGGACGTAGCCTGGCAGCGCACTGACGCCATCCTTGACCATTTCATTCACCATGCCCTGCGTGAGCGCGGTCATGAAGATCATCGCCCAGATACCAATGGCGACCGCGGCAAGCATGATGAATGTGCGTCGGCGATTACGCCAGAGGTTACGCCACGCGAGCTTGCCGAGGATCGCGAGAGTTTTCATCCGGCGGACCGCATCGCTGCTACCGGCTGCAGCCAGTGCATCCGGGCTGCCGGGTACAAGGCTGCAACCAGCGAGAACGTGAGCACCACGAGGGGTCCGGCCAATAAGGACAGCCACGTAATTTTCGGAAACATGCGCGGCGGCAGGTTGAACTGTTGCGCCAGCTCTTCCATGCCGGGAAAAATGAGGCCCTTGGTGCTGAACCAGGCCGTCAGCAGAGCACCCAATGCCGCGCCAAGAAACGCACCCAGGAGGCCCATCAGGCAGGTTTCGAGCAGCACCAGGCGACCCAGCCTGCCGGGTTTCATCCCCAGCGACATCACGATGCCGAATTCGCGGGTCCGTTCAAGCACCGACATCAATTGCGTGTTCAAGACGCTGAATGCGACCAGGACAACGAGGACCGTGTACATGAAAAACGAGCTGCTCATATCCGCCTGTATCGCCTGCTTCAAGCCTGGTTGTAAACGGTTCCAGTCCCTGACAACGAGCCCTTCGTTGTCGGGAAGCAATACCTCCACCTGCGCCTCGAGTGCCGGCGCGCTGTTGATGTCTGCCGCGTTGACAACAATCTCGTGGCCGGCACCGTCCATGAAGAAGGTGTCCTGAAAATGCTGCAGTGGTATCTCTGCGATGCTGCGATCGAGTTCCGCGATGCCGCTGTCGAAGATGCCCACGACGGTGACAATGGCGGCGGCGAAGGACCCATCCAGGCCGCTGCCAAGCAGCGTCAGTTCATCGCCGATTTCTACCTTCAGGTTTCGCGCCAGCACCGCGCCGATGACGATCTCGGCGCCGTTGTCAGCGGCCAGGAAACGACCCTTTGCGACGAGTCCGGGGATATTCGATACCTCGGGCTCGAAGCCTGGTTCAACGCCGAGCACGGCAATGCCGTAGCTGCGATCGTCGCTGGATGCCAGCACAAAGGCGCGCGCACGTGCCGCCACCTGTTTACTGCCGAGTTCCTCGCGCAGCGTATCGGCGAGCGGCACGATGTTCGGCACGACCTGGCGCATCTTTTGTTCATCGACGTAGTTATGCGCCTGCACCTGCATGTGCCCGGTCAGCGCCTTGAGAGAGTTTTCAATCATGAGCCCGTACATACCAAACTGCAGCGACATCATGAACACGAGCAAGACGTTGGAAAACACCATGGCACCGACGGTAAGCCAGGTTCGTTTCGGCTGACGCCAGAGATTGCGCCACGCGAGGCGAGGAATGATATTCACGCTTGTAGCACGTTAGACCCGGCTAGTCGCGCGGGTTGCGGAGGTTGGACAACGTGAACATGCTGTCGCTGATATCGATGTCGTACCTGACGACTTCGAGCTGTATCTCGGTCCACTCGTCGGCCTTCTCGACCTCGCTCATGCGTTGACGCTTCGAGGTTGGGCGGCCGCCCATGTCCGCTATTTCCAGTGTCTCAAGCTTCTTCACGAGCTTGCCGTCCTGGTCATAGAAGCCCTGTTCGAGCAACACATAATCCTGCCGGATCTTGAGCACCTCCTTGCCCCAGACTACGGGCGCATCGTCGTGCGGCACCGACTGAATCGTGTAGACGATCTGGCCGTCAACTAGCTCGCTGGATAGCAACGTGTGGTCGTACTGGTCGATGATGTCGTCGTTCTTGACGATATCCTTGTTGGAAAAATCGGAACCCATCCAGCTCTGCGCCATCAGGGATGACGGAATCTTGATGACACGATTAACCTTTGGCGAGAAAGACCACATGTTATTGCCGTCAGTCAGGGTGGCGTTGCCACGATCCTTTTGCGGCGCTACGACGCGCACCAGGGACTGGTCTTCGCCCTTGGTCCAGCCACGCATGGTCATCGACCGTTCCCAGTCGGGACGATGGATGACCATGGTCATCTCGGTATAGGAAGACTGGCCGCGCCAGTGGTCCACGGTATCGCGGATGATCTGCCGCGGATCCGGGTCGGCGAATGCAAAGCCCGGCAAAGACAATGCGACAATCAGCAGCATACAGACCGTACGCATATCGGTAACCACTTAAGTCGGAGATACGATTATTTCACACCGGCAACACGTTCTATAGTGGCCGGAAAACGTGGGCACAGCTGTCGCTGTGTTTATGCCTCGACGGTTTTGCCTTTGCGTTCTTCAGCGAGCCGGCTGCGGTTTTTCACCATGCGCTCGTATAAGCCTTCAATACACTGGCTGCCGGTTTTCTCGCAGAGGAACGGGAACACCGCATGCAGCCCACAGCAAAAGGCGGCGCGCAGCAAGGACAGGCTGAAGCCCATCGCAGCGAAAAAATGCTCGCCGTAGGTTTCTCCCACCGTCGCCGGATGCTCGGTAAATTTTTGCCCCAGACTCATGCTACCCCCTCCCGATAGGCCCAAAGGACATCCACCGCTGCAAAAAGGACACCCACAGCATCATTCCGCGTCATAAAGGACATCCATCGCATTGCAAGGACATCCATTATCCGCGATATATGGGGAACCATTGTTGCTAAATATTGACGATATTGGCTAATTATGGGAACGTTTGTTTCAATCTTTGGCTAAAAATCGAACATATGGACACAAAAGATCGCGAAATCCTTCGAACACTCCAGTCCGACGCCAGCCTGTCCATGAGTGAACTCGCCGAGCGTGTGACGCTCTCGAAGACGGCGGTATGGCGCCGGGTACGGGATCTTGAAGAGAAGGCGATTATCAGGCGTCGTGTCGCGATCCTGGATACCGAGGCGCTAGGTTTCAAACTGACCATCTTCGCGTTTGTCAGCACCAGCCAGCACAGCGACGCCTGGTTCGCGAAGTTTGAGCGCGCGGTTGAGTCGATACCGGAAATTCTCGAGTTCCATCGCACCAGCGGTAACATCGACTACCTGTTGCGTGTTGTTGCAAGAGACATGCGGCACTACGATGAGATTTACAAACGCCTGATTCGCGAGGTCGACTTTGCCGACATCAGCTCGACTTTCGTGATGGAAACCTTCAAGGAAGGTTCTGCGCTCCCCATTTAATCAAACGTGCGCGCACTCAGTTCGTGTTGCGCATCCCGGCCCGAGCCGAGGAAGATTGCGATCCAGCGCGTATTCTCATCATTCTCAAGCGCGAGTTTCAGCGTCATCGTCAGCGGCACGGAGAGCAGCATGCCAACCGGGCCCAGTACCCAGCCCCAGAAAAACAGGCCGACGATGACGACCAGCGGAGAGATGCCAACGCCATAGCCCATCAGCCGCGGTTCAAGAAAATTCCCGAACAGAATATTGATGCCGGCAAATCCCGCCAATATCGCGAGCGCTTCACCAGGCCCGAGCAGCACCAGCGCCAGGATCACCGGCGGTACCGCCGCGATAATGGAACCAACCGTCGGCACGTAGTTCAGGAGGAACGCGAGCATGCCCCAGAGCAAAGGAAAATCGAGACCGATCGACCAGGTCAGAAGCCAGGCAAGAAAACCCGTCGCAAAACTGACCAGCGTCTTGATGCCGAGGTAGCGACCCAGGTCCTGCAGAAACAGTCGCTGCTTGTCGAAGGTCGCCTCGGTGTGACCAAATGCCGCTTCAACCTTGGTGCGCACGGTCGATGCCTCGAGCAACATGAAGATCATCGTTATCACGATCAGGAACAGGTTCGTGACTACGTCGCGCAAACCGTTCAGAAAGCGCGCGAGCAATCCCATGATAAAGCCCGGGTTGATCATGTCTTTGACGCTCACTATCGCGTCGTCCATCCAGGGTCTGTCGGCACTGATTTGCAGGGCGCTGTCCAGGATCGCGTTCAGGCGCAACTGGTAGGTAGGTATGGCCGCGGTGAAATCGGCAATCGACCGCCCGACGATTGTGCCAACGAAGGTCAGAACCAGCGCCAGGAAAGAAACAATAATCAGCGCCGCCAGTATCGCCGGCACCCTCTTTTTCTGCATCCAGAGCATCGGCCGAACCGAAATCAGCGCGAGGAACAATGCGACCAGGAAAGGGACCAGCAGCGCTTTCGCGAACTGCATGCCGTAAACAACGATGACGATGGCCGCAAGCGTTACAATTGCATTGCCGTTTCTGCTGATTGTGTCGCTCACCTGATGCCTTGTCGTCGCCCGCCGCCGGATGCATGATGGCACAAGCTGCTCATTCCTGCACCGCAGCGTGGCCCGACCAATTCATGAATCGGTCGGGCGGGAAAACCAACATTGGGGCTTCACAACTCGTACGGTTTGGGCGTGTTCTCCTTGCGCGGCGCATAGCGTTCTGCGTCTTCCGGCGCGACCTGCAGGATCTTGACGGTCCAGCGTGCCAGCGCCGAACTGATGCGCAGTTTGTACGTGCCGCCCGTTTCAAACAATTTCAGCCCGTTGCCCCGCTGCTTGGTATACAGGACGCGACCCTTGTGATGGCCCGTCGTCGCATCCACCAGCTCAATGTCGAGGGCAACCGATTGCTCGTAGTCCGTATTGAGTCGCCAGTCGAGCAGCCATGGCGCCTCGACCGTAAATGCTTCGGTAACAGTAGACCTCTCACCGTTGAATTCCTTCACCAGTTCCTGTGCGTCGGCCATACCGGCCCCCGCCATTGCGAGGGTCGCAACCAGAGTCGTGACAATTGCTTTCATAATGAATCCTTTGTTTCGGGTCGGCCGACCGGGGACGGCAACCCGTCAATACCGGTGCTGGCTTGGACAGCGATCGTATGCATTGGTTGCCATTTCCAGCCGAATACCGGCTGGCCGTTGCTCGCGCACGATACCAGGACACCCGACATTGCGGTTGTCGGCAGGCTAAGATACCGGCACCGATCACCCATCAAAACATGCCTGGCGAGTAATACGTAGTGAAATTTCAAGGAAAAACCGTTCTGCTATTGGGCGGAATATTATTGTGTACAGCATGTGGCCGCGCCACGACTATCGAGGACAGCTCGCCACTCAGAATCGGCGATGTGCAGGGTAACGGTGCGCAGAGCCCCTACGTTGGCGCCACCGTAAAAATCTCCGGCATCGTAAGCGGCGACTTTCAGGACAACGATGCCGACGAGCACAGCAATTTGGGCGGCTATTACCTGCAGGATGAATCCCCCGACGACGATCCCCGCACATCCGACGCAATTTTCGTTTTTGATGGTCAGCGGCCAAAGGTGGATGTAGCGGTCGGCGATCGGGTGATGGTTTCCGGAATGGTGCAAGAGTTCTTTGGCGAGACGCAGCTGGCGGCCGTGAACACGCACATCACCGGAAAAGGCAAAATCGTCGCCCACGCGCTGCAATTGCCGGTTGCCGGGACATCCCTGAACTCCGACGGCGAAGCCATTGCGGCGCTGGAGCACCTCGAGGGCATGTTGTTGCAACTGCCACAGTCGATGACGGTTACTGATCTTTACGGCCTCGAGCGATTCGGCGAGCTCCGCGTATCAGCGCATGGCCGATTGCAGCAATTTACCAACACTGCCCGGCCATCTCCGGCAGGCTACGAGCGCCACCAGCGCGAAAATGCGCGTCGTTCGATTGTGCTCGACGACGGGCAACGGGTATCTAATCCCACGCTCATTCGCTACCTCCAGGCTGACAGCGAGGCAAAACAAAGCTTGCGGGTCGGTGACACTGTTAGCGGAATTACTGCCAACCTGCGCTACGCCCGCGGCAGCGGCGACGCGGGCAGCGAAACCTGGCGGCTGATGCCCGTCGGCGATCCGCACTTTGCGGCAACGAACCCGCGACCCTCTGCGCCAGCGCCGGCAGGAA
>DDIS01000143.1:0-2844 GCA_002338615.1 Proteobacteria bacterium UBA1844
CTCCCGGGTAGGTTGCTTGAGGTGGCCGGTGACGGCCATCCCAGATGAATGATTGCCCCAGACAGAACCCGGCTTATGGCTTGCTCCGGCATTTCCACTACTTGCGCCACAAGCGTCGGTGCACAAGACTGGGTAACAGAACAAGAACCCGCAATGGGGAGGATAGCCCGATGAACCAGATTCGTAGCGTGCTTGTGTCGATGGGGATGCTGATCCTGTTATCAGGTTGCGGTTACAACTCGCTGAATGCGGGCGATGAGCAGATCAAGGCAGCCTGGGCCGAGGTCGTGAACCAGTATCAGCGACGCGCGGACCTGATTCCAAACCTGGTTCGTACGGTTGAAGGATTTGCGAAACAGGAGCGCGATGTGCTGATTGGCGTCACCGAGGCGCGCGCCAAAGTGAGCTCCATCCAGATAACACCCGAAATGGTCAACGATCCGGCGGCATTCCAGAAATTTCAAGCGGCACAGGGCGAGTTAACAGGCGCCTTGTCGCGTCTCCTGGTGACCGTCGAGAAATATCCGGATCTGAAATCGGATCAGAACTTTCGCGATCTGCAGGCTCAACTCGAAGGCACCGAGAACCGCATTACGGTCGCGCGCAATCGCTTCATCGAAACCGTGCGCGAGTACAACACGATCGTGCGCTCATTCCCGACCAACCTGACCGCGATGATGTTCGGTTTTGATGTAAAGCCGACGTTCACGGTTGAGAATGAAGCTGAAATATCGAAGCCCCCGGAAGTCAGTTTCGGCGACGATAGTTAGCGGCTAAAGCGATCCATGCCGGGCACGAGCAGCAGATGGCCGTTGGCAGCACTGCTGCTGTTGGTGTTGTCGGCACAGGCCAGGGACTGGCGTGAAGTTCCCCCTCTTGGCACGCCGCTTACCGACATTGCCGGAGTGTTGTCGCCTGCCGCGAAGAGTGAACTCGAGAGTCGGCTGCAAGTCTTCGAACAAAAAACCGGTAGCCAGATAGCCGTATTGATCGTCGATTCGACCGAGCCAGAGACGATTGAACAGTATTCCTTGCGCGTAGCGGATGCCTGGAAACTCGGGCGTGCGCATATCGATGACGGTATCTTGCTGCTGGTCGCCATCGATGATCGAAAAATTCGCATAGAAGTCGGCTACGGACTCGAAGGTGCGGTGCCGGATGCTCGGGCAAACCGGATCATCGACAACTACATCGTGCCGCATTTTTCCGACGGCGACTACGCTGGCGGAATCGCGGCGGGTGTCGATGCGCTGGCGGCGCTCGTGACCGGTGAAGACTTGCCGGCACCGATCGAAGAGGGTGACTCGCTGCCCGCTATCGGCGAGATGTTGCCAGTCCTGCTCGTGGCGGCGATGTTGCTGAGCGGTGCACTCAAACGCGCTGTCGGATCCTTGCCGGGCTCTCTGATGACCGGTGGTATCGTCGGGTTCATTGCCTGGCTGATCGTTGGCATAATCGGCACCGCAATCGCCGCGGGAATCATCGCGTTCCTATTCAGTCTCTTTTTTGCGGCAGGTCCGGGCGCCTGGTCGAGTGGCAGTGGCTACCGAGGTGGTTTCGGGGGCGGACGTGGGGGTGGTGGTTTCAGAGGCGGTGGTGGCGGCTTCGGTGGCGGCGGCGCGTCCGGAGGATGGTGAATATCATGAAGCGAGCTCTGAAAAACCTCACCACGACCCGCTTTGCTCTCTGTCGGGCATTTCCGAAAACCGTTCTTGATGCGCTCGAAGAGGCTATACGTAACTCGGAAAACCAGCACGGCGGCGAAATCCGGTTCGCCGTGGAAACGGCCCTTGATATCGGGCAGTTGTGGCATGGTGTCACGGCACGCGATGAGGCAGTGCTGGCGTTTGCGGACCTGCGTGTCTGGGATACCGCGAAAAATTGCGGCGTTCTCATCTATGTTTTGCTTGCCGAACATGCAATTGAGATTGTGGCTGATCGGGGCTACGACGGCTGTGTCAGTGAGGCAGAATGGCGCACGGTTTGCAGTACTATGGAAGCTGCATTTGCCGACCGGCAATTTGCACGAGGGTCGCTGGATGCGGTTGCGGCAGTAGCGCATATCATCCAGGCGCACTTCCCGTACGATGCGGGCGGCACAAATGAACTACCGGATCGGCCGGTATTACTGTGACCCTGTTTCGTACCGCGACTGTTTTCGATGCGAATGCGATTGCGCCAATTGTTGACGCATGAAACAAACTCCTCTGGAGCAACAACAATGAAAAGTAAACTGTACCTGCTGCTGTTCTTGTCGTTCACTGTCAACGCATACGGCGATGAATCCACGGCGCCCGCAACGGCCGCGCAACCGGACAAAGAGCTTGCGGAACCGGCGCCAAAGGCAAGCACCTGGCTGAGCGAACATTCGATTCACATCGGTGGCAAGAAAATAGATTACACGGCGACCGCTGGCACGATGTTAATGAAGAATGCCGATGACAAGCCGATTGCGCTGATCGGATATACCGCCTACGTCGCCAGGGGTGAGAATAGCAACGCGCGGCCGATCATGTTCGCGTACAACGGCGGGCCGGGTTCCGCGTCATTGTGGTTACACATGGGCATCCTCGGGCCGCAACGGGTAGTCCTCGACGACGAAAAAACGACGCCGACAGCACCTTACCGCTATGTGACTAACGAGTACGGCATACTTGATCAAGCGGATCTTGTCATGATCGATCCGGTCGGCACCGGATTTGCGAAAGCTGTCGGCGAGGGCAAAGGCGAGGACTTCTGGGGCGTTGACCAGGACATCAAGTCAGTATCCGATTTCATTGTCCAGTACCTGACCGAGAATGGCCGTTGGGCGTCCCCGAAGTACGTGCTTGGCGAAAGCTACGG
>DDIS01000143.1:2963-3318 GCA_002338615.1 Proteobacteria bacterium UBA1844
GGTATCCGCACCGGCGGCGTTGCCTACGAGCTACTGACAAAGCATATGGTCGCGCTCAACGGCGTGATCCTGGTTTCGCCGTTCATGGAAATGGCGACCGGCTTTGCGGGTATGGGTATCGACCTGCCGCATGTGATGTTCCTGCCGACTTATGCAGCGACGGCGCGTTATCATGGCCTGCTGCAACCACAGCCTCCGAACCTTGAGGACTTTCTCCAGGAGGTTCGCGAGTTTGCGCTTGACGAATATGCATCGGCGCTGCTCGCCGGCGACACCCTGCCGGATTCGAAGCGCCGCGAATTATTGAGCAAGCTTGCACGATATACGGGTTTATCCGAAGACTACTGGGACCGTG
>DDIS01000187.1 GCA_002338615.1 Proteobacteria bacterium UBA1844
GTTTTCAGCGCGCTTGCCTGCAGCTTGTGCACCGGTACCGGCCGCGTCGTGTCAGGCCGCGCACGCTCGGCGCGCGTCGCTCGATTCGACCACCACCACGCGACCAGTGTCAACAACCACACAACGCCAAAAATCTCGGCAACCCGACGCCAAAATGTCGAATGAACGACAGTTTCGGCAACCGGCGTTGCTGTCTCTGCGGCGGCCTGCGCCATTTCGGTGTCAGCCGGCTCGGGATTGCTGCCGCCAGGCGCCGGCAGAATAGTCAACTTGCGTTCGGGCAGGCTCGCTACACGCCATTCTCCCGCCACAATATCCCACCAGGGTAACTCCAGTTTTGGCAGAGTGACGGTACCGCTAGCGGCGCCAATCATGGCGTACTGGTCCGTACGCATCCCGCGAATGCCTTCGTTCTCCAGGGTGCGTCCGAGCTCAGGCTTGTCAGGATAAATGTTCAAGCCGGGCACGTCAGGTGGTGGAATGACGGGAATTTGAGTTTGCAACTGGCCAAGTGCGCTGATGGTGATATCCCGCGATATAGGCTCGCCCGCGCGCAGTTCGCCCGGCTCACGCGACCAGTCGTCAGTTATCGTGACGTCCTTGGCAGGTAGCCATGCGGCATCCGGAAAATCGTCGGGCGGTGGCGGAATCGGCTTTACTTTTATCGTCCGCGCCTCCGACTCGAAAATTTTCCGTCCCGTGATACGTCCATCGCGTAAAACGCGTGCCTCGAAACGCGCCGGCGATATCGACACTTCACCACTCTCCTGCGGAAAGAGCGCATACACTCTTTCCACCACGCTGTAGGCGCGACCATTCAGTACCGCTTCATAACTGCGCTCATCGCTCGCAGCTTCGATCAGGACTTCGGCACCGCTGAATTCGGGTTCACGCAATGCGGGTTGCCGGGTTGCGACGGCGCGATAGATCTTGATCGTGTACAACACTTCCGCTTGTACATAGACTTCATCGAACTCCGTTTCGGCCGTGATAAAAACATCTGCCTCGCCAGGTGGTTCGTAGGTCGGCTCGAGCACGGTGACACTGAGCGGCTCACTTTGCTCTGCTCCGATACTGATCGGCGGGATGGTCAGAACACCGGCCCGTTTCGGTGTCAGGCCGATCGTCCAGGACATACTGCGCTCCACCTGCCCATTTATGATCCGTGCCTCGCTCAAGCGACTCGTTTGTCCAATATAAAAATCCGTATTCAGAGCGCTCAGATCGGGTGTATCGACAAGCGTTGAGTCCGTGGTAATTTCGAGCGTGAACGATTCGTTCTTTTCAACTCGATCACGGTCCACCGACGCGATTACCGTCGCGGCCGCAAGTTCCGTGACGAAAAGCAACGCCAATGCAATCAGGCCGAGCGCAATCAGCCGCTGCCGCAGTCGTCTCACCATGGTTGTACCTCGTTGTCCGGCCACAGGTTATTGCCATCCTGATCCTTGCCCATTTTCTGATATTGATAGCGAAACTTGCGCCGCAGCAGACCGCCAGGATCGTTGGGGACACGTCGCAACCACTGTTCCATGGCCTGCTCTTCGGCCTGTTGGCGTCTGAGTTCCGCGAGTTCCGCCGCAGACAATTGTTGTTCCGTCTGCTCTTGCTGATTCGCCTGCTCTGCTGCCTTTTGCAATTCCTGCTGCAGGGCCTCGAGGTTCTCCTCGGCCGACTCATCCTCCGGTCGTTCGGACTGGTTGTCCTCACTTGACTCGCCCTCGGAGTTCTTGCTATCGCCCTTTTCCTGGTTCGGATCCCCGTTGTTTTCCGAATTCTCGCCCTGCTCGCCCGACGACTCCGATGACTGTTGCTGGTCGCCCTGCTGCTGTTGTTCCTGCTGTTTTTTGAGCGCTTCGGTTAGCAAATCACGATTATAAATTGCGTCTTCGTTATCCGGTTCCTGTTCGAGCGCCTGTTCATAGGCATCAATGGCTGTTTCAAGATTGCCTTGCATCGCCAGCGCATTGCCGAGGTTGTACAGGCTGCGCGCATCCTCGCGCTCGGCGAACTCCGCAGCGCTGGTCGCGTAGTCGCCGGCGCGGTAGCGGGAAACAGCACGCCATTGATCGTCCTGAAACAGATCGGCGGCCCGGGAAGCTTCCCCCGCCTCGAGTAATTGTTCGGCCTGCTGGTTTTTGTTCTGCCACAAATCATCCCAGAGTGACGCCTGGGCTGGCCGGGTCATTGGCAGCACCGCGAGCACCATGAGGAGCGCCCAGCCGCGACGGAAAGCCATCGCGGCCAGCGGCAGAAGGAACAACAGGATCCATGGTCCCTCTTCACGCCATTGATCGGTCGACTGCTTTTCCTTGCTCGCCCCGCGTACGCTGACTTCGCCCGACAACAGGTAATCAAGGTCGCGATCGTCCGCGGTCAGCGTCGCGTAGCGACCACCACCGGCTGCGGCCAGCGCGCGAAGTGAGCTTTCTTCCAGCTTTGGCACGGCCATCTGCCCGGACTGATCGGTAACAAAGCCACCTGTCGCTCGTGGAATCGGCGCACCTTGCTTGGTACCTACGCCAAGCACCGACAGCGTGTACCCGGCGTCGGCAAGACCGCGTGCGGCCCGTTCGGCTGCCGGCGAGCTTCCGCCGTCAGTGATAAGCAGCACTTCACCGTTGCTGGCCGATGCCTGCTCCAGCAACTGCAGCCCTTTCGAGATAGCCGCCACAGGGTAGCTGCCCCGGCTTGGCATGATTTCGGTACTCAGGCTGTTCACGAGTGCCGCGATCGTATCGTTGTCGGTGGTCAGCGGCGTGACAGTAAACGCATTGGCGGAGTACACAAGAAGAGCGGTCTGGCCGCTGGCGCGACGTCCGAGCAGATCGAGGATCTTGAGGCGTGCACGCGTCAGCCTGCTCGGCGCAATATCCTCTGCATCCATGGAACGCGACAGATCGAGCGCCACGACCAGTGATTGTTCAGAGCGAAAAACCGGTTGCTCGATACGCTCGAAGGCAGGCCCGGCCAGCGCAACAATACCGAGCACGCCCACCAGCCCCAGCAAGAGCCAGCGGCTGTCCTTGTGCCCGCTTTGCGCGCCGGACAAAACAAACGGCGCCAGTGCCGGGTCGACCACCTGTGCCCAGCT
>DDIS01000131.1 GCA_002338615.1 Proteobacteria bacterium UBA1844
GGTCTCGCCGCTGCCCTGGCGGTAGTGCTGCTCTGGCCACACGGCCCGGCAAGCCTGCCGGAGCTGGATGAAAATGAACTCGCTGCGGCGACCGAAATGGAAATGCTCGATGAAATCGAACTTGTTGCCTGGATGTTGGAAATGGACTCGCTGGAAGGGGATTCGGATGCTGGCTAGCCATGCAGCCTGTGCCGGCCTCGTGGCCTTACCGCTGGCGCCGGCCAGCGGCGAGGAGGACGCCATCGGCGAATTCGGCTTCTTCGATTACCTCGGAGCGATGGTGGAACAGGACGGCGAATGGCTCGATCCGATGGACATGAGCCCGGAGCTTGATGTCGAACCCGGCGACGACGTGACCGTGGAACCACCCGCAGCGGATGCCGATGCGATTGCAGACGACGCCGCACAGCCGGAGGACAAAAAATGACGCTCTCTGTGCAGAATACGATGAAATCCTCGATACGCATACTGGTTGCCTGCGCGTTGCTTGTCGCGCAACACATTGCCTTTGCAGAATCCTGGGATGAGCTGTCGAGCGAGCAGCAGCAGGTGCTGGAACGCTACGCGTCGAACTGGTCCGAGCTACCTGCCGAGCGCCAGCAGCGCCTCGCACGGGGCGCTGAACGCTGGTTGTCGATGGACGACGCCGAACGCGACGAGATGAGCCGGCGCTTCAAACGCTGGGAAAAATTGCCGGCAGAGCGTCGCGAGCAACTGCTGCAGCGTTTGCAGGAGTTTCGCGATCTCACGCCGGAGCAACAACAAATGCTTCGCGATCGCTATCGGCAATTCCGGAGTTTGAGCCCGGCCCAGCGCGATCGCCTGCGCGAACGGTTCCGGGATCTTGCACCCGAAGACCGTCGCCGGGCCTTGCAACAGATGCAGCAGCGCGCGAAGCAAAGACAGCTGCAGAAACAGCAGAGAGACCAGCAAGAGGTGCGGCCGCACAACTAGTTGAAAATGTCCCGGCCGGCACGATACGGCAAGATCCGGGCTGCTTTTGCTGCTTGACTCCATGGTGAGGTCGACTAACGTGTCGAAAGATCAGTCCTGGGTCAGACAGGCTGTGCGGCTTGCGCTGTGCTCATAACAGCGCCAATAAGCGTGTCTCGAAGATCTCCACAACTTTCGGTCAGTGTCCGTGTGCTTTTATAAATCAGTGTTTACCAACAACTTTTGAATTCCGAACTCATACTCAAAGTGGCGGTGCCGGTACCGTTATCGCGCCTGTTCGACTACCTCGGTCCTCTGCGCGGCGCAGTGCCGGCGGCAGGCTCGCGGGTGATCGTGAGCTTCGGTCGTGGCAAGCAGGTCGGGCTTGTCGTCGCGACCGGCACCAGCAGTTCAATTGATCGTGCGCGACTAAAGCGCGTTGAAAGCGTACTCGACGATGCACCGCTGTTGCCCGCCGAGACTCTGTGGCTGCTGCAATTCACCAGCGACTACTACCACCACCCGATCGGTGAAGTTGCGGCCGCGACCATGCCGGCGCTGTTGCGGCAGGGACGAGCGCTATACCCGTCACAGGAGCGACTCTTTGCATCGGCTAGCGCACTGCCGGATGATATCGAGCGGCTTTCCCGCCGCGCACCGAAACAGGCGGAGTTGCTGTCACGGCTGCTGGACGCCGGCGAGCACGGCGTGGACACAGACACGCTGAGTCGCGGCTTGCCGAACTGGCGACGTGCCGCGCAAGGGCTAATGCAAAAGGGACTTATCGAAGTTGTCGATGCGCCGCTGAACGATGCCGCATCGGACATCCTGGCCGCAACGCCCGGACCATCGTTAAATGCTGCACAACTCTCTGCGGTTGAGAAAGTAAATGCGCACGCCGGCTTTACCGTCAGCCTGCTCGACGGCGTGACCGGCAGCGGCAAGACCGAAGTCTATCTGCGGCTCATCGAAAAGACACTCGAGCAAGGGGCACAAGTGCTCGTACTCGTACCCGAGATCGGCCTGACGCCGCAACTCGTCAAGCGCTTTCGCGACCGGCTGGGTTTCGAGCCCGCACTGTTGCATTCATCGCTCGGCGATTCGGAGCGGCTCGAAGCCTGGCGGCGCGCGCGCAGCAATGATGCACGCTTGCTGGTCGGTACTCGCTCCGCGATCTTCACACCGATGCCGAAGCTCGGGCTGATCATTGTCGACGAAGAGCACGATCAATCGCTAAAGCAACAGGAAGGCCTCTTGTATTCGGCTCGCGATCTTGCGATTGCGCGTGCCAAGCACAGGGATATTCCAATAGTGCTGGGTTCTGCAACGCCCACTCTCGAGATGCAGAAGCATTGTATCGATGACAACTACCAGCACCTGATCTTGCCGACCCGCGCGGGCGGCGCAAAGCCGCCTCGCATGCACATTGTCGACATCAGCCCGGAAACCGGTGAAGACGGTATCGGCGAGGTCCTCGCGACGGAAATTCGCAAGCACCTGGCTGGCGGCGGACAGGTGCTGCTGTTTTTAAACAGGCGTGGCTTCGCACCCACCCTGATCTGCCCGGGCTGCGGGGAACTGGCCGAATGCCGGCGTTGCGATGCGCGCATGACGGTGCACGTCCGCGCGCAACGACTTCGTTGTCATCATTGCGGCGCCAGCCGTCCGCTTGACGAGCTGTGCAGCAACTGCGGTTCGGGTATGCGCGCGCTCGGTGCCGGTACCGAGCGCCTTGAGGATACCCTGAGCCGGCGCTTTCCCGAGTATTCGGTGACACGTATCGACAGCGACAGCATGCAGGGGAAAGGCGCGATGCACGATGCCTTGACGGCAGCAACGCTCGGCGATGCCGATATCCTCGTTGGCACGCAAATGCTGTCGAAAGGGCACCACTTTCCGAAGCTGACGCTGGTCGGGGTCATCAACGCTGACCAGGGCCTGTTCGGTACCGACTTTCGCGCTGACGAACGCATGGCCCAGTCGATCATCCAGGTCGCCGGCCGTGCCGGGCGTGAACAGGAACAGGGCGAGGTGCTCATTCAAACCGCCTTTCCCGCGCACCCTTTCTGGCGGCGACTCGTTGAGTCCGGCTATGCGGGCGTGTCCGCCGATGCGCTCAAAGAGCGCGAAGCGACGCACTGGCCACCGTATTCCAGGCTCGCGTTAATACGATCCTCGGCGCATAAACAAAGCGACGCGCACCGCTTCCTGGATGAGGCGCGGCAAAAAATTCTGAAGATCGCCTCATCTGCCATTCGTGTGCTCGGCCCGGTAGACGCCGTCATGGCACGCAAGGCCGGCCGCTACCGTGCACAGTTGCTGTTGCAGACTGACGACCGGCAGGCCTTGCATGCACTGCTCACTGAACTGCGCCCCATGCTTGAAGCGGCGCGGGACGCGCGCAAGGTACGGTGGTCTATTGACGTCGATCCGATTGCTCTTTTCTAGCCAGTCGCTCTGATTCCCCTTGCAAGCCGCCGATCGTGCCCACTGCGGGTCTTGGGCATGACGGCGGATTCCCTGTAGAATCGCGGCTCGCTGCGATCACTCGTCGCCTGGAAGCCACGCAAATGTCGCCACGTTCCCGGTGGCTGACGTGCCGGAGTCCGGGCCCCCGACCAACAAACGATAGCTAAACAGCAAGGTAATCATGAAGTCCGTAGTCGCTCAATTGCTAGACGAGGCACTCGCGTCCTTGCCCGAATTCGCCGCATTGGTCGGCGACATTCCGCCCGCCAGCACGATCGAGCGTACCCGGGATGCCGCACACGGTGATTTCGCCAGCAATCTCGCGATGCGTCTCGCGAAACCGGCACGGCAAAAGCCGCGTGATATTGCAGCGGCCATTATCGCGGCACTGCCCGAGAGCCCGTTCGTCGCTGCGACCGAAATTGCCGGCCCGGGATTTATTAACTTTCGACTGAGTCCGGCTGCATTTCATGCAGAGATCAACAGCATTCTCGACAGAGGCGCCTCGTACGGCCGCAGAGCTGTCGGCGGCAAGCCAAAAATACTGCTTGAGTTCGTCTCGGCCAATCCGACGGGGCCGCTGCACGTCGGGCACGGGCGCCATGCCGCCTACGGGGCCACGGTTGGCAACCTGCTCGAAGCGGTCGGTCACGAGGTCAGCCGCGAGTACTACGTCAACGACGCGGGCCGGCAAATGGATATCCTCGGGGTCAGCGTCTGGTTGCGCCTGCTGGAAAGCCAGGGCATTGCGATATCGTTTCCCGAAGCGGGCTATCGCGGCGACTATATTCGTGACATCGCCGCGGAAATTGACAGCGGTTCCGTGCCCCGGCCAAATGCAGAACAGGTCGCCGGCGTGCTGCCGTCCGCCGCACCGGGCGGCGACAAGGAAGCCTACGTCGAAGCCCTGATCGCAGCAGCGAAAGCACTGCTGGGGGCCGAAGGTTTCGATCAGGTACGGCAGCAGTCGCTGGAATCCATTCGCGCCGACATCGAACAGGACCTTACCGAGTTCGGTGTCGTGTTCGACACCTGGTACTCGGAACAAAGTCTCGGCAAGACCGGGCGTATCGATGCAGCACTGAATGTGCTGCAGGAACGCGGCATCCTGTACCAAAAGGACGGTGCGACCTGGTTCCCCGCGACGCAATTTGGCGATGAGAAAGATCGTGTCGTCATTCGCGAGAACGGCGTCAAGACCTATTTCGCCTCGGACATCGCCTATCATTTTGACAAGCGTGAACGTGGCTTCGATCACCTGCTGGACATTCTTGGTGCGGACCACCATGGCTACGTCTCGCGCGTGGGCGCCGGACTCACCGCAATGGGCTATGCCGCTGACGACCTCGAGGTGCAACTGGTGCAGTTCGTCGCGCTCTATCGCGGCGGCGAAAAAATGCAGATGTCGACGCGCAGCGGCGAATTCGAAACCCTGCGGCAACTGCGCGCGGAAGTTGGCAATGACGCGGCGAGATTTTTCTACGTATCGCGCTCCAACGACCAGCATCTCGACTTCGATCTCGATATCGCAAAGTCTCAGTCAAACGACAACCCGGTGTTTTATATTCAGTACGCGCATGCGCGTATCGCGAGCGTGTTTCGACAGCTCGAGGAAAAATCGCTCAAGTGGGGTGAGGCGCATGGGCGGCAGCAGCTCGCCGCACTCATCGAGCCGCAGGAAAAGAGCCTGATGTCCGCCCTGAGCCGCTACCCGGAGGTCATCGAGCTGGCTGCGGCCAATCGCGCGCCGCAACATCTTGTGCATTACCTGCGCGATCTCGCCAACGATTTCCACAGCTGGTACAACGCGCAACTGTTCATTGTTGACGATGCCGATATCCGTGATGCGCGCCTCAGCCTGTGTGTTGCAACCCGCACTGTCATTGCCAATGGTCTCGGCATAATCGGCGTGTCTGCGCCCGAGACGATGTAGTGGCACAGCAGCGAAAGAAGCGCAGAAGCAGTCGGCAAACAGCACGCGCGACGAGCCAGGCGGAGTACCCCGGCTGGGCATGGGGTGCATTTGGTCTTGCTATTGGCTTATCGGTGGCGGCGGCGGTCTGGGTCAGTGAACGCCGCTCCACGCCGCTACCGGCGTCGCATACCCAGGCACCGGCCAGCCTGGAAAACGCACTCGGCTCGAACGACGAAACCTCCGCCAAAGCCGGCAGTGATCCGGCCCCTGCCGGGACTCCGGCGAAGAGCCGTTTCGATTTTTACGAAATGCTGCCCAACTTCGAGGTCATCGTGCCCGAAGTGGACACCAATGTTGCGCGCGACGTCGAACCGAAGGCGGTCGTGCAGCCTGGCACCTACGTACTGCAGGCCGGCTCTTTTACGACCTACGCCGACGCAGATCGGCGACGCGCGGAACTCGCACTGCAGGGCATCGAATCCAATATCCAGAAGATTACGATCGACGCCAAGACCTACCACCGCGTCCGCATCGGGCCAACCGATGATCTGGACCGGTTAAACCTGCTGCGCAGCCGCCTGCGCGCCGCGAAGATTGATGCGCTGAGAATCCGCCTTGGCGATTAGGCATCTCGCGGCAGTTTGCCTCGCGCTGATTGTCGCTGCCTGCTCGAGCACGCCAGTGCCGCCCGCAAGGACGACGGCCCCT
>DDIS01000186.1 GCA_002338615.1 Proteobacteria bacterium UBA1844
CTGGAAGCCGCTCCTACGGATGATTCGAGGAATTGTCGGGCTACGAGGGCGACGCCGTTCGTTGATGCCGGCTAATTCCGTGTCGACGAAACCGGCTTCCAGCCGCGATATCTCGCACTCGCGTGCGACGCGCGTCGACGTTTCGGCGCTCCGCCTGTGCTATCAAGGCGCCAGTTTTCCGGCTATTGACCTTTCAGGCGACTCGCAGACTCTATGACACCAGATCCTATGACAGCAGACAGAACGACAGCGGACCCTGCGGCAGCAAGCCCCATGGCACTGGATATCAACCGATTAAAAATCGGCGTGGTCGGCCTCGGCTACGTCGGCCTGCCGCTCGCGGTGGAGTTTGGCAAGCGTTACCCGACGGTTGGCTTTGATATAAAAAGTGAGCGCATCGAGGCGCTGAAAGCGGGCGAGGATTCGACGCAGGAGTGTTCCAGCGAGGAGTTGGCTGCCGCCGTGAAACTCCGGTATTCCACGGACACATCAGCGCTGTCCGACTGCAATTTCTACATCGTTACCGTACCGACGCCAATTGCGAATGATAATCGGCCGTTGCTCACACCGCTGAAACGTGCGAGCGAAACCCTGGCCGGTGTGATTAGAAAGGGTGACGTGGTTGTCTATGAGTCCACCGTTTACCCTGGCGCTACCGAAGAGTTCTGTGTGCCAATTATAGAGCGCCTGTCCGGACTGACGATGAACCGGGATTTCTACGTGGGTTACAGCCCGGAGCGCATCAATCCCGGGGACAAGGAACACCGCCTGCCGTCGATTTTGAAAGTAACCTCCGGCTCAACACCGGAAGCGGCCGATTTTATCGATGCGGTCTATGCATCAATCATCTCGGCCGGTACTTACCAGGCCTCGAGTATCAAAGTCGCCGAAGCCGCCAAGGTGATCGAGAATACTCAACGCGATGTCAATATTGCCCTCGTGAATGAACTCGCGATGATTTTCGAAAGAGTCGGCATTGATACCGAGGAGGTGTTGCTCGCCGCAGGCACCAAGTGGAATTTCCTGCCTTTTCGCCCGGGCCTCGTCGGTGGACATTGCATCGGCGTGGATCCGTACTACCTGACCTACAAGGCAGAGCAACTTGGCTACCATCCGCAGATGATCCTGGCGGGCCGGCGTATCAACGACAATATGTCGACCTACGTGTGTTCGCAGCTGATCAAGAAAATGCTGGCGAAGAGCATCCACCCGAAAGGCTCACGTATCCTGATCCTGGGGCTCACATTCAAGGAAAATTGCCCGGATGTGCGCAATACCAAGGTGGTGAACATTGCCTCCGAGCTGCGGACCTACGGTGCACTGGTCGACGTACACGACCCGTGGGTTGATGCGGCCGAGGCGTATGCGGAATACGGACTGCAACTGGTTGCAGATCCCGAGCGGGGCGTTTACGACGCGGTTATCATCGCAGTTGCACATGATGAGTTTCGCAAGCTGGGTGAGGCAGGGGTGCGGGCGCACTGCAAACCCATATCGGTAATTTACGATATCAAGTACCTGTTACCCGCCGGCGTCAGCGACGATCGCCTGTGACGTGGTTGTTGCCGGATACACACGGATGGACAATTTAAGCTTATGAAGATACTGGTAACAGGCGCAGCCGGGTTCATCGGCTTTCACACGGCACGGCAATTGCTCGCACGCGGCGATGAAGTCGTTGGCCTGGATAATTTCAACGACTACTACGATGTCTCGTTGAAGGAAGCACGTGCCGAAATTCTGGATGGCCAGGCCGGTTTTCGGATGCAGCGTATTGACCTCGCGGATCGCAGCGCGATCGAAGCGCTGTTCGAGCAGGAGAAATTTGACAAGGTGGTGCACCTCGCGGCGCAGGCCGGTGTACGCTATTCAATCGAGAATCCGCATTCGTATATCGAAAGCAATATTGTAGGTTTTCTTCATATTCTCGAAGGCTGTCGCCACAACAATGTCGAACACCTCGTGTACGCGTCATCGAGCTCCGTCTATGGTGCCAATACCAACATGCCGTTTTCCGTGCACCAGAACGTGGACCATCCGCTGGCGCTGTATGGCGCTACGAAAAAAGCGAACGAGCTGATGGCCCACACCTATTCGAGCCTGTACGGGATACCGACCACGGGCCTGCGATTCTTCACGGTATATGGGCCGTTCGGGCGACCGGATATGGCCTTGTTCATGTTTACGAAAAACATCATTGAAGGGAAGCCTATCGATGTATTCAACTACGGCAATCACAGGCGGGACTTCACCTACGTTGATGACATAGTCCAGGGTGTTATTCACACCATGGACCATACGGCTGAGGTTAATGAGGCCTGGGATTCGGCCGCGCCGGATCCAGGTACGAGTAAAGCGCCGTACCGCATCTACAACATCGGCAATCAACAGCCGGTTGACCTGATGGATTACATAGCCGCGATTGAAAAATCGCTTGGCAAAACAGCCGAAAAGAACCTTTTGCCGATGCAGCCGGGCGATGTACCGGATACCTGGGCAGACACATCCGACCTGGCCCGTGATGTCGGCTATCAGCCTGCAACGCCGGTTGACGTTGGTGTTGCCCGGTTCATCGACTGGTACTGGGATTACTACCAGGTCGGAGTAGAAGGCAGTGCCTGACGCGTATACGACGCGCAAACTGTCAGCGCGCTATCCGACTGATCTCGGCGCATGGACAGCGCTCGCCAGGCACTACAAAGAGGTCATGCGCCAGAAGACCTTGTCCGAGTTGTTTGCGAGGGACAAGAAGCGTGCGCAGCGTTTTCAATTGGCGGCAGGCGACCTGACGCTCGACTATGCGAAAAATCATATCAATGCCGCGACGCATAAGTTGCTGGTGCGACTTGCGAAAGAAGCCGATGTGCCCGGCGCGGTGCGAGCGATGTTCGCCGGTGAGCACATCAACAAGACCGAGGACCGCCCGGTTCTGCACGTCGCCCTGCGCGCCAAGATTTCGGACACCGTAGCGCTCGAGACACCCGGCGTCCGCGACATATGGGAAGTGCTGGTGCGCATGGAGGAGTTCGTCGAGCGCGTGCAAACGGGCGCTGTCGTCGGTGCCACCGGCAAGCGGCTGACGAATATTGTGAACATTGGCATCGGTGGCTCCGATCTCGGGCCGGTCATGGTAAGCCGCGCGTTGCGAACGTACTGGCGCGACGACATGAGATTTGATTCGGTGTCCAACGTCGACGGCACCCAACTCGCGGATCTGCAAGAGGAATTGGACCCGGAGTCGACGCTGTTCGTGATTTGTTCCAAGACGTTCACGACGCTTGAAACCATGACCAATGCAAAAGCTGCGCGCGCATGGATAGTCGAGCGCTTGGGCGAGCGGGCAGTCGTTTCGCATTTCGTTGCGGCATCGACAAACCACTCGGCGATGAACGAGTTTGGTATTCACTCCGACTATCGTTTCGGTTTCTGGGACTGGGTAGGTGGGCGTTACTCCATCTGGTCAGCAGTGGGCTTGTCTGTCGCACTTGTCACGGGCATGGACATTTTTCGCCGGCTGCTCGCCGGGGCACGCGTGATGGACCTGCATTTTCAGCAGGCACCGCTGCATGCGAATATGCCTGTTACGCTTGCCTTGCTTGGTATCTGGTACAACAATTTTTTCGGTGCAGAAACGCAGGCAATATTGCCCTATGACAATCGACTCGAGCGTTTCCCCGCGTATTTGCAGCAACTGCATATGGAATCGAACGGCAAGTCGGTGCGCCTGGACGGCAAGCCCGTCAAATGCAGCACAGGCGTGGTGATCTGGGGCGAAGCCGGCAACAATGCACAGCATTCGTTTTACCAGTTGCTGCACCAGGGCACGCGGCTGATCCCGATCGATTTCCTGTTGCCGGTGCAAAGCTCCGGTGCGCGGCAGGCGCAGCAGGATCTCGCAATTGCAAATTGCCTGGCGCAGTCTGAAGCCTTGATGGACGGCCAGGATGCGCCGTCTGATGAGCCCTATCGATCGTATAAGGGCAACAACCCTTCCAACACCATCGTCTTCCCGGCCCTGACGCCTGAAACTCTGGGCCAGCTCATTGCGCTCTACGAACACAAGGTGTTTGTCGAAGGGGTCATCTGGGGCATAGACTCGTTCGACCAATGGGGCGTCGAGCTTGGTAAAAAAGTAGCAAGCTCTCTCACCGCGGCCGTGTCCGGGGAGGGTCAATACCAGGGCGGCAATGCATCAAGCGCTTCGCTGCTCGAGATAGTGTCCAGAGAGCGATGATTCGTTTATGCCGGGTGGCAATGGTCATTGCCATTTTGCAGGCAAGCAGTGCCATAGCGGGGCCAATGGTCGAAGCCGGTGACCTTGCGCTGCGACACGATATCCAGCGACTCGCGGACGCGGGCCTCATAACCGGGACAGCCACGACCTGGCCGATGGCGTGGGGCCCGATTCTCGCGGACCTGGCCAATACCGATTCCTTGCAGATATCAGGAGACATCGCTGATGCACTTGCACGAGTAAGGTCGAGGGGACATCGTGCAACGAGGGCCGGTACGCCACTATTCAGGTTTGAAGCTGCCCTGAGCGATAACCCGGTCCGGATTCGATCCTTCCAGGACACACCGCGCGGCGATGCCGAAGTAGCGGCGGGTATGCAATGGCTGGGAGAGCGGTTCAGCTTTGATCTGGATGTGCAGGCTGTCGACTCCGAGTTTGACGACCAGGTGTGGCGACTTGACCACAGCATGTTTGCTGTCCTGCTCGGCAACTGGTCACTGGCGGCAAGCACCAAGGAGCGCTGGTGGGGGCCATCCTGGGACGGCAGCCTGATTCTCGGCAATAGTGCGCGGCCGTTCCCGGCATTCGCGGTCGATCGCATGTTTACAGACGCCTTTGCAAGTCGCTGGCTGCACTGGCTCGGCCCCTGGGACCTGAGCCTGTTGTTTGGACAACTCGGGGACGAGCGCGCGGTGCCAAATACGCAGTTCTTCGGTATGCGGTTCAATTTCAGGCCGCTACCCTCGCTGGAAATCGGCCTGAGCCGCACCGCCTTGTGGTGTGGCGACGGTCGGCCCTGTAGCCTTGGGGTGTTTTTTGACCTGCTGCTCGGCAAAGACAATTTAGGAGACGACGGTATTGACTCTGATAATGAACCGGGCGACCAGTTGGCCGGTTTTGACGTGCGTTGGGCGCCGGGGTTTTTCGGCCACAGTGCCGCGTTGTATGGACAATTTATCGGCGAAGACGAGGCCGGAGGTTTGCCGAGCAAGTGGCTTGGCCAGGTCGGCGCGGAATGGGCCGGCTTCCTGTTCGACCGCTGGTCAACGCGTCTTTTTGCGGAGCTCTCTGCGACCAGCTGCCAGTTCTACGAGTCGAGCGAATCGTTCAACTGTGCCTATAACCACGGCATTTACCAGACGGGCTACCGCTACCGTGGCGCCAGCATCGGGCACGGCGCAGACAACGATACGCGTATCGTGTCGGTAGGACTTATCCTGGTTGATGCGGACAACCTGCAGTGGCATGCCCTCCTGCGGTACGGAAAATTGAATCGTGGCGGTCCGCCCGACGAGCACAACACGATAACGGCGACGCCGAAAGAGCTGGCAAGTATTGATGTGTCACATAGCCGGACTCTGAGGTTCGGGGCTATCGAACTTGGCGCAGGCTACGCTGAGCTCGAAGACGGCGTCAGCGGAGAGTCCAGCGGGGATGCCCGGTTCTATTTGCAATGGCGCAGTTCGCCATGAAACTGCCGACCCGCGCGGCAGCGTTCCTTATTCTTGTGTTCCGCACTACCAGCCAGGTTTTCCTTCAACTGATCGTGTGCGGCGGTTTTATTCTGAGCCCGGCATTGCTGCTCGCCGACACCCTCGCGGCGCCAGGCGACTTGCAACTCAGAAACGACCTGCAACTGCTGAATGACACGGGGGCGATCAATATTCCACTGACCGCATGGCCTGTCGCGCTCGGCGATGTTGACAACGCATTGCGAAGTATTGACAGCGAAAAGCTTGGCCAGTCGCAGCAACAAGCGCTTGATCGGTTGCGGGATCGACTGTCCGTCGAACTCGAGCTCGATACAATTGACTATTTATTCGGCGCTGCTGCTGCGCAGGGGCCTCGTGTGATACGCAGCTTCGAGGATACACCCCGTGCCGATGCTGAAGCGTATGCGCAACTGTCCTGGGTGGGCGAACGCTTTGTCATGAAGCTTGCGGCAACTTATGCGGACAATCCCGCAGACGGCGATGAAATTCGGCCCGATGGCACCTACCTCGGCATCGCACTGGGCAATTGGATGCTGACTGCCGGCTGGCAGGATCGCTGGTTCGGGCCGGGGCGCGACGGCAGCCTGATACTGTCAAATAATGCCAGGCCCTCACCCGGTCTCGCGATCCAGCGCGGACTGAGCACACCGTTCAAGACAAAATGGCTTAGCTGGATCGGGCCCTGGACAATGACGAGTTTCATGACGGTGCTCGACGATGATCGAGCCGTCAACGATACCTGGTTGTTCGGATTGCGCGGCTCGTTCCGGCCGCTGGCGGGTCTCGAGATTGGCATCAGCCGGACGGCGCAATGGTGCGGGGACGACCGTCCCTGCGACCTGTCAACCTTTGCCGACTTGTTGCTCGGCAATGACAATAAGGGTGTCAACGTCGACCCGGACGACGAGCCGGGCAATCAGCTCGGTGGCTTCGATATGCGCTGGTCTTTACCTCGCAACATACCCGCGGCGGTTTATATGCAATGGATTGGTGAGGATGGCCGGGGCGGGGGCGGCAAGGTCGGCTCCTGGCTGCGCCAGGCCGGCGTGGAACACTGGGGTACGATAGGGGACGCCAGTTATCGTATGCATTTCGAGCTCAGCGACACGCAATGCCGCGAAGGCGGCTTCGGTTTCAGCGATGAGAAACCCAATTGTGCGTATGAGCACCATATTTATCGCACCGGCTACAGGTACAAAGGCCGTGCTTTGGCGCACGCAGCCGATGCAGATTCGCTGAGCTACTCGATCGGTTCTACCCTGGTGCAACCGGACGGTCACACGTGGAGCGCCACTCTGCGCCATGTCGAAATAAATCGGGTTGGTTTGCCAGACGCGCGTCACACGCTGTCTGCCGTGCCCAGGGACCTCACCGATGTTCTCCTGACACACAGTCGGGTGACAGCGCTTGGCCGGTTTTATCTTGGTATCGGATACAATCGCCAGGAGGACGCTGTGGGCGGCGATTCGACAAGCGATTTCGAAGCGTTCGTCCGCTGGACGTCTCGTTAACCGGAACTCAGGTGCCTGATTTTTTTACCGGTCGCTTCGCGAGGGCAGCACCGATGTGCGAGGCCAGGTACGCGAATGATCGTATCGGGCCAAGATTCTCCTGCTCACGATAGATGCGGTAGATGTCGGCGGCTTTGCCAACTTTGTGCGACGACAGCGAGCCGCTGCTGACATGATAATACGCATGACATCCGGGATAGCGACGCGCAATGGTGCCGCCGCGCGTCAGCGCCAGCCAAAGGCCCCAATCCTGGCCGCGTTGCACATCTGGCATGTGATGCTTGCCGAGCACCGTCTGGTCAAAGGCGACCGTGAGACAACCAATGGGGCAGCCGCGCAGCAGCGCCGCGTAGGACAGTTGCTGCGGCGCTTCGTGGAGACCCAGCTCAAGGCCTGTCGATGCGTCGACCGATTTATAGTCGCCGTAACTGAACGCGACGCTGTTGGTCATCATGAACTCGACCTGCGCCTCAAGTTTGTGTTCGCCCCAGACATCGTCGCTATCGAGAAATGCGATGTAGCGGGATGATGCAGCATCAATTCCCGTATTCCTCGCGTTTGCGGCGCCGCGGTTTGCTTGTCGAATCAAGCGCAATTGAGGAAACTCGTCTTTAAGTCCGTCCGCAATCGCCCGCGTATCATCGACCGATCCATCGTCGACGATGATATGCTCCCGGGGTCGTCGGGTTTGCGTGCCCACGGACCGAATATTGCGCTCAATGTCGCTTGCCGAGTTAAATGCTGCTGTTATGACTGATACATCAATCATGCGTTCAAGTTGCGCCGAGGTCCGCGTCGATGAGTATATTACACAGGCTCATACCGACAAGTGAGGCCCGATGCCAAAACCGCGCCGCGCGGCAGCGAAGTAGCCGCGCCAGTAACAGTCGCGCCAGGTAATTTGCAAGCGATCTGGGTGTCCTGGAATCCGCACCGGCGCACAACAGGGCTGTGTAGAGCGTGGAACATGCCGTTGCACATCCTGGAGTCTCGCTACAAGGGTGTAATGCGCTGGTTAGAACTCCCGATCAAGACTCTCGGTCTGCTGCGTCGTGCTCGCCCTCAGACGCTTTTCGTGCAGAATCCGTCGCTTGCGCTCAGCAGTCTCGCGACCCTTTGCCGGCCGTTCTTCTCCTACCTGCTTGTCATTGACGCGCACAATGAAGGCGTACGACCGTACGATCGCCAGAGCGCATTCGTTCGCTGGCTTACGAGTCGTCTGCTGAAAATGGCGGACGTTACAATCGTGACGAACGAGGCATTGGCCAGTGACGTTCGCGATGCGGGTGGCAGGCCCGTGGTCTTGCCGGATGCCCTGCCGGTGCCACCTGCGCTCGAGGCGACGATTTGCCGGCAGGGCCGGCCGACAGACGTCGTGGTGGGCGCAACCTACAGGCGCGACG
>DDIS01000020.1 GCA_002338615.1 Proteobacteria bacterium UBA1844
GCAGCGCGCGCCGGACGCAACGGGCCGAGCTGCAGGCTGGCTGGGCTCGCTGGATCCGGTCGGCTCGTTGTTGCTGGGGCTCGCGATCCTGGCAATTCTCTATCCGTTCATGGAATCCCGTGCCTCGACGATTTCGTGGTCGCTGCTGCCGGTTGGCGTCGTACTGGTCTGGCTGTGGGTGAAGTGGGAGCAGCGATGCCCACGCCACGGTCACACGCCGATGGTGGATCTCGACATTTTCCGCACCCGCAGTTTCACCAACGGCACGCTCATCATGTCGCTCTATTTCATGGGCATGACCAGCGTCTGGGTGCTGGTGGCGCTCTACGTGCAGGACGGCGAGGGAAAAACGGCATTTGAATCCGGTCTCTTCGGGGTTCCGTCGGCCCTCTTATCGGCCTATGCCGCGTACTGGTCGGGCCGCCGGGTAAGCCGCTACGGCCGGAAGATCGTGATCGGCGGACTGATCCTGGCCCTGGTCGGCGTCACGGGCAGCATCGCCGTCGTGCTCCTTAACGAACGGATCGATCTCAATGTGTGGTGGCTCCTGCTGTCGCTGTCGTTCATCGGCCTCGGACAAGGGGCCGTAATCAGCCCGAACCAGACGCTGACGCTGTCGGAGGTGCCGCTCGAATACGCGGGAAGCTCGGGGGCGATCATGCAGACCGGGCAACGCATCGGCACATCGGTGGGCATTGCCATGATCACGGCCGCCGTCTTCGCAGCGCTGGCACAGTGGTCCTGGTCGATCGCCGTGGTCATTGGTTTCGCCATGATCGCGCTGGTGATGCTCGTGGCGCTCGGTGTGGCCTTCAAGGATCAGCGTGATCGCGAGAAGGACGTCGCAGAAGGAGCCGCACCCCAACGCCAGCCAGTCGATATCGACGAGAGCCACTACAATATTGAATGAAGAGGCGCTACAGCTTTTGCATCAGTACGCCGCGTACGGGGTCGAACATCATCCGCTTGAGGCGGCCGACAAACCACTTGAGTCCTTTCCCCGTATTGCCGCGAGACCAGGCTACCGATATTTCCTCGGGAGGTCGTGGCGCATCCAGTTGCAAAAGTTCCAGTTTCCCGTCAGCCAGTTCCTGCACAATGCGGTGACGCGGCAGGTAGCCGACACCAAGCCCTTTACATTGCGCGTCTATTTTGTGCTCGATGGTCGGCACGATAATGCGGCTGCGCCCATCCAACAGCCCGGAAGAACGTACCGGTAAACGCTGTGAGCTGTCGGCCACTATCACAGTGGGATAGTCCTGTATTGCGCTCGCCGGCAGCGGCATTGGCAATTTAGTCAGCGGATGACCGACGGCAACCGCGAACTCAAATTCCACTTCTCCTAGTGAGTGAAGGGCAAACCCCGGAGCAGGCGGAGCGCCTTCGGCTCCTATCACCAGGTCACAACGATCGTCACTGAGTGCATCCCAGCTGCCGCCGAGCACTTCTTCAATTAAGCGTATCTCGGTCTTGGGCTGTACGCGCTGGAATGCTTCAAGCAGGTCATAGACAGGGTCGCAGCTCAATATGCTGTCAATGCAGATGCGAAGCTCTACTTCCCAACCGTCAGCCGCCCGGCGGGCCAGCGCCGTCAATTCTTCGGAGGCCTTGAGTATTCGCCGGCCCTGCTCCAACACCAGTCGACCGGTGGCGGTGAGCTCTGCTTTACGCCGACTGCGATCAAACAGTGCGACGCCAAGATCTTCTTCCAGCTTATTGACGGTGTAGGACACCGCGGACGGGACGCGGTGCAGCTCTTCGGCAGCGGCGGCAAAGCTATGGCGACGCTCAATCGCATCGAGCGTCTGCAGTGCGTCCAGGGAAATGAGTGGCGTCATAGTTCAGTTTTTCTGATGTTTACAGTCAAAACATTCCGTTATTAAGCGCTAACTATTTAAATTATAATAATTTCATCGAACAACACCATTGATATTACCTGGAGATAAGGCCATGAGCAAAGATTTTATCCGCCGCATACTTGCGACCGACAACAGTTTTACGAGCCTCGCGCTGCGTCTTTCTGCCGGCGTCATTTTCGTGGCGCACGGCGCCCAAAAGCTGTTCGGCAGTTTTGGCGGCTACGGCCTGGAAGGCACCGGGCAGTGGATGGCGTCCGTTGGTCTGGAGCCTGGCTACCTGATGGCGCTTGCAGCGGGTAGTGCCGAGTTCTTTGGCGGTCTCGCACTACTCGTGGGGCTACTGACCCGGCCCGCCGCATTGGTGCTCGCGATCACTATGCTCGTCGCAATCATTGCCGTCCACCTCCCCAACGGACTGTTCATGAGCAACAACGGGTATGAATACGGCCTTGCTCTGCTAGGCATGTCAGTGGCGTTGCTGTTTAACGGTGGCGGAAAGTTTTCGCTCGATCGCAGGCTGAGTCGCGTGGCGAGTGAAGACCGCTCTGCGCGAGGCCGCGAATCAGCACTGGGCTCCACCGCATAACGCCATCACGCCCAGCACAAACACACCAGGGAAGCGAGCCTTCCCTGGTCCAACTAATTCAGACACAAACGGAGGCACCAAAATGGGCCTACTTAAGAAAGGTCAGTGGGTTGACCAATGGTATGACACCGACTCTAACGACGGCAGCTTCGCTCGCAGCGCGTCGCAATTTCGCAACTGGATCACTGCCGATGGCAGTGCCGGCCCTACCGGCGACGGCGGGTTCAAGGCCGAAGCCGGACGCTACCATTTGTACGTATCGCTGGCCTGTCCCTGGGCACACAGGACGCTGATCTTTCGCAAGCTGAAAGGGCTGGAGTCGATGATTTCAGTCTCAGTGGTCAACCCGTTAATGCGTGAGCATGGCTGGACCTTCGACACTGACGAGGGTGTGGTTGCAGACCCGGTTTTCGAGGCACGCTACATGCACCAGATCTATACCGCGGCCGACCCCGAATACAGCGGACGCGTAACCATTCCGGTGCTATGGGACAAGCAACAAAACCGGCTTGTTAACAACGAGTCTTCCGAGATCATCCGGATGCTGAACTCTGCGTTCGATGGCATTGGCGCCAAGCCTGGCGACTACTATCCGAAAGCCCTGCACACGGAGATTGACAGCCTCAACGCCCAAATCTACGACAACGTGAACAACGGCGTCTACAAAGCGGGGTTCGCTACCACGCAGAAGGCCTATGAGAAAGCGGTATTGCCTTTGTTCTCGACCTTGGACGAGCTGGAGCAGCGCCTGTCGACACAACGTTACTTGCTCGGCGAACAGATCACCGAAGCCGACTGGCGTTTGTTTACAACGCTCATCCGCTTCGATGCCGTGTATCACGGGCACTTCAAATGCAACGTGAGGCGGATCGAAGATTACCCGCATCTGTCCGGCTATGTTCGTGAGCTGTATCAGTGGCCAGGCGTTGCCGAGACGGTCAATATGAAACATATCAAGGAGCACTATTACCGCAGTCACGACACCATCAATCCAACCGGCGTTGTGCCGGTCGGTCCGGCCCTGCAATTTGACCTTCCGCATGAGCGTGAGCAACTAATGCAAAACCGGCCCGTTCGAGCTTTGAGAAAATCATCGTGATTTCCAGTACAGCCTGTTTTACAGCCACAACTCACATTAAAAGGGAGGACCTGCAATGATCGAACTTCGACCTTACAGCGAACTGGGCGGTGCCCGGCATGGCTGGCTGGATACGCGCCACCATTTCTCGTTTGCTGATTACCACGATCCCGAACGCATGCATTGGGGAAATCTCAGAGTCTGGAATGACGACACCATTGCTCCGCACTCGGGTTTTCCGCGCCATCCGCACCGCGACATGGAAATCATCACTTACGTTCGCAAGGGTGCAATTACGCACGAGGACAGTCTCGGCAATCGGGGCCGCACCGAGGCCGGCGACGTGCAGGTGATGAGTGCCGGAACGGGCATCTCCCACAGTGAGTTAAATGAGGAGGACGAGACTACCCAGATCTTCCAGATATGGATCATGCCCGAAGAATCCGGCCAACCGCCGACCTGGGGCACCAAGCCGTTTCCGAAGGGCGAGCGCAGCGGGTCTTTCGTCACGCTCGCGAGCGGAATGCCCGGTGATGCCGACGCATTGCCGATCCGTACGAATGCTCGCGTGGTAGCGGCAACCCTCAAAGCAGGTCAGAATGCCGAATACCGCATCGCCGCCGGGCGCAAGGCCTACCTGGTGCCGGCGAGTGGTAAGGTCGACGTTAACGGAGTGGTGGCGGCTGCCGGGGACGGCCTCGCAATTCGCGATGAGAAGTTGCTGAAGGTCAATGCCCAGGAAGACAGTGAAATCGTGCTGGTGGACGTAGCATAAACAAACGGCCCGGCTTTTTATCGCCCGCCTGTCAACATACATAGAGAAAGCGTGTACCCGCCCGGACGCCCGGGTTGGGTGCGGCTCAATGGCGCAACGCCTGCGAAATTTGGAGCGAATTAATGAAACCGGTAGTAGCAAATAACAGGCCCGCAAAAGTCGAACTCACGGCGGGCCAGGAATATTATTTTTGTGTTTGTGGTCGCTCCAGTAGCCAGCCCTTTTGTGACGGCTCCCACGCAGGGACCGGATTTACGCCTAAACAGTTTGCCGCTGAAAAGTCTGGCGATGCCTATTTATGCCAGTGCAAGCATTCGGCAAACCTGCCCTATTGCGATGGCACCCATAAGCGGTTTGATGACAGCGCAGTCGGTAAAGAAGGGCCAGGTCCTGAAGAAAACGCCAGTAAAGTTCCTGTTGCCCGCGCGACGGCAGAAGAACCCACGGTCGAGTTCATACACCAGTTAGCCAGGGACGGTTTGTCGAAGATGGGACACCATGGCCCGATGACCGCGATGGGTGTGCCCCGTCATTTGCTGCCGCATTGGGATGACATTCAGGTCATGACGGCGCAGATGGCAACCAAACCCTTGTTCGAAGATGCAGTGGTAAGCACCGAGCTGGTCATCGGGCCAAGAGCCAGGAAGCCGCTGACATTGACGATTCCTCTGTTTGTTTCCGACATGAGTTTCGGGGCGCTGTCAGAAGAAGCCAAACTGGCTTTGGCAACAGGGGCCGAGTTAGCCGGCACCGGCATTTGCTCTGGCGAAGGCGGGATGTTGCCCGAGGAACAGGCTGCCAATTCCCGCTATTTTTATGAACTGGCCAGCGCCCGGTTTGGCTACGAGGAAGCCAAGTTAGAAAAAGTGCAGGCGTTTCACTTCAAGGGCGGCCAGGGCGCGAAAACCGGGACAGGAGGCCATCTTCCTGGCATTAAGAATGTCGGCAAAATTTCAAAAGTGCGCGGGATTCCCGAAGGTCAGCCGGCCGTATCCCCACCTACATTTAAAGACTTACGCTCGGTGGCGGACTTCAAGGCATTTGCTGACCGGGTACGTGAAGTGACGGGCGGCATCCCGATTGGTTTTAAGCTCAGCGCGAACCACATTGAAAAAGATATCCAGTTTGCACTGGATGCCAGTGCTGACTACATCATACTGGATGGGCGTGGTGGCGGTACCGGCGCGGCACCCGCGATGTTCCGCGACCACATCAGTGTCCCCACCATACCGGCACTGGCACGTGCACGACGTTACCTGGACGAGCAAGGCGTTAGTGGCGAGGTAACACTTATCATTACGGGTGGCCTGCGTACGCCGATGGATTTCGTAAAAGCCCTGGCGCTGGGCGCCGACGGTGTTGCCATTGCAAACAGTGCCATGCAGGCAATAGGTTGTGTCGCGGCACGCATCTGTAACACGAATAACTGCCCCGCTGGTATAGCCACACAAAACGCCGATTTACGACAACGACTAAACGTTGAAAAGTCGGCAACTCAACTAAGAAATTTCTTCGCAGCGTCAGTGGAGCTCATGCAGGTCATGGCCAGGGCCTGTGGCCACGATTCATTGAGCTCGTTCAATAGAAACGACCTCGCAACCTGGCATCGAGAGATGGCTCTGTTATCCGGCGTGAAGTTTTCAGGGTTCGTTGAGCCCGGGAATCGGGTGTAGCAGCAAGCGATCAAACACTGTCGCCTTGATTCCGACCCTTTGCCGACAGCAGGTGCATGAGCAAACCCAGTGCGCACCAGACGATGACGATCAACCATTCATGCGGCCAGACCAGCGCCGCGGGACTGAACGGCAGGTACAAGCTCGCTATTGCGAGCGAAAGTCCGAGGGCCAGGTAGCCGGTAAGCTTGCCGTATCTCACGCGATACGGCCGTTCCATGTCCGGTTCCCGGGCACGAAGCACCAGGAAGGACAGCGCCACCATCGCATAGGCGGTGACAATGCCCAGCCCGCCCGCATCGACGAGCCAGACCATCGCGGGACGCCCGAACAGCGGTGCGATGACTGCAAGCCCGCCCGTCAGAAGGATCGCGTTGCGCGGGGTATGGTATTTCGGATCCAGCTTGCCGAAGACCGCAGGGACCTGGCCCGCCTGTGCCAGCGCGAAAAGAGCCCGGCTACCGCCGATCAGAAACGCGTTCCAGCTCGTCAGAATACCGGCAATCCCGCCGATCACGAGCAGTGTCCCGGCCCACGTGCCGCCGAAGAGTGCGACGGCGGCATCTGCAGTCGGCAGCGAGGCCGACGCCCTCTGCGTCTCCGATAGACCGAGCGCCACGGCACCGATAATGAGCGCATACCAGACGATTGCAAGGCCGATCGAGAGCAACAGTGTGCGTCCTATCTCGGCGAACGGCATATCGATTTCCTCGGCCGACTGCGGAATGACGTCGAAGCCGACAAACATGAACGGCACCATGACGAGGACGGAGAGAGCGCCGGCAATCCCGCCCGTGAATCCCGGTGAGAGGTTTGCGGCATCGCCATTGACCGCCGCACCGAAGATGAGTGCGATACCGCTTGCGAGCACGACAACAACGACCAGCACCTGGACTCTTGCAGCCGTGCGAATGCCGAAGACGTTGATCGCGATCATTGCCACGGCAGCCAGCGAACCCGTCGCCACCCAGGTTGCGTTTACGTCCCACCCGCCAACCGTCCACAGGTAGCCGCGACTGAAGTTCGGCACAAGGTATTCAATGACTGTCGGCAATGCGACCGCCTCGAAGGCGACAACGGAGACATAGCCGAGAAGTATCGCCCACGTGCAGATAAACGATGCGGTCCGGCCGAGCGCCCGTTTCGAGTAGGCGTGCTCACCGCCAACGACGGGCATCGCCGCGGCCAGTTCCGCATAGGTCAGGCCAACGAAGGCTAGCGCCGCGCCACCCAAAAGGAACGCGAGCATCGCCCCGACCGGACCTGCGTTGCCGATCCAGACGCCTGTCAGAGCGACCCAAGACCATCCAACCATCGCACCGAACGCCAGGGCCATTACCTGGCGTCGGTTGATTACTCTTTTGAATCCGCTTGCTTTTTGCATCGCGGCACACTGCGTGTCAGTTTTAGTTGTTCTTGTATCGGGTTTTCAGGAATGACTTTGCGCCCCCACGGAAACACGCGACAAAAAGTCGCTGCATACTATAACGATTGCTTCGCTCAGTGCTAATCCGGAAACGCTGGCACTGCGCGCATGCGTACAGTGACCATCGAACCGTGCGCCAGGGCGATTCATGTATCATCCGCAGGCAACTCCGATTCGAGCTTACCCGATGCGCATAACGATAGTGATACTGTGGACGCTGATGCAATCGGGTATCACGTGGGCCGACGAGGCACGCGCCGACCGCGTTTTGACGAACGGCAAGATCCTTACTGTTGACGCTCACGATTCGATTGCACAGGCCGTTGCCATACGCGACGGTATCATTATCGCGGTGGGGAACAATGACGAGGTCGAGGCGCTGGCCGGTCCGGGTACAGCACGCATCGATCTTGCCGGAAACACCGTGACACCGGGCCTGATCGACACGCACGTACATTTCGCGGCCGGGGGACTCCTCGAGCTAACTCAGATCGATCTGAGTTATCCGTATGTGAAGAGCGTCAACGACGCAATCGGTCTGGTCGCCGCACGCGCGAAGGACACGGCCCCGAACGACTGGATTCTTGGTCACGGTTGGGACGAAGGCAAGCTTGCGGAGCAGCGCTATCTTCTGGCTTCCGATCTCGATGCCGTGAGTGGCGACAGACCCGTATGGTTGATGCACACGATGGGACATTACGGCGTTGCCGACTCTGATGCTCTCAGAATCGCCGGCATCGATCGAAATACTCCAAACCCGCCGGGAGGCGTGATCGATCGCGACGTTGAGGGAAGACCGACAGGCGTGCTCAAGGAATCAGCGATGGCACTCGTCGCCCGGCACATACCCCCGACCAATCCAGAACAAGTGCCCGATGCAATTCAATTGATGGCGAAAAAATTCAACCGCGAATGCATGACGGGCGGCAAAGATCCGGGGATCGGCACGACATTCGGCTACGACCTCGAGGACTCCATGGAGACCTGGCGGGCGTACCAGGAAGTTTTGTCGAAGGGCAATCTGACGGTACGAATCCTTGCCCTGTGGCGCTCGGGTGATGCGCTTGAGGATGCGCGCGAACTCGTTGCCGCGATCGAACCACTGGGCAAGCCGCAAGACGCGCCCGCCAATGCCCGGTTGATCTCGGGAGGCGTGAAGCTGTTTGCTGACGGCAGCGGCGGTGCTCGCACGGCATGGCTGTGGGATGAGTGGAACCGGGAGCGAACGGGTATCGACAAAGACAATCGCGGCTATCCCGCGATCGATGCGCTGACGTTGCGAGACCTGTTCATGTTCTATCACGACGCCGACCTGCACGTTGCCGTGCATGCAATTGGCGACCGCGCGATCGACTGGAGCGTTACGACCATGGCCATGGCGCTGGTGCTGGACCCTCAATACGGATTGCGGCATTCGATCGTGCACGCGAATATTCCGACCGACCACGCGATGGACACGATGGCATGGTTACAACGAACCTTCGATGCCGGTTATCCGGAGTCGCAGGCAACGTTTACCTGGTGGATCGGTGACACCTACGCCGCGAATTTCGGTGTAGAGCGAAGTCACCGGCTTAATCCGTTTCAAAGCTTCAAGCAGCGCGGCATTCAGTGGGCAGGGGGTTCCGATTTCGACGTCACGCCGTTTCCGGCGCGGTACGGAATCTGGGCGTCGATGACGCGTGAGCCGCTACTCGGCGTGTATGGCAAAGATTCATTCGGCACCGGGGAAGCGGTGGACGTCCGCACGGCCTTGCGCTCATTCACGATCTGGGCAGCCCACCAGATGTTCATGGAGGACAGCATCGGTTCCATCGAGGTGGGCAAGTCCGCCGACCTGGCTGTATGGGATACCGACCTGTACACAGCGCAGCCGGACGATATCAAGAACATGGCATGTCAGATGACACTGCTCGACGGCGAGATTGTTTACGAGGCTAGGTAAAGCAAAAATCACGCGTGTATTTCAGCGAGATCCTCACGGAGGCTATCGATTGTCATGTTTTGTCGCCGCCGCCATTTGGGACTCGCCACGGGGTAGTCGGCGCGGTAATGAGCGCCGCGACTCTCTTTGCGCCTCGAGGCCGCCAGCGTGACGAGGCGTGCGACAAGCACGACGTTCCGCACTTCGCTGCAGCGAATGATTGCCTCGGCAGACAAGACAGGCTTTCTGCCCCCAGTGCGGCTTGACGTCGGCAATTGCGAATCTATGTTCGAAAGCTTCGATAATGCCGACTCAAGGCCGGCCGCCGAGCGGGAAATTCCGACATTGTCCGACATGGTCATTCTTGTCGCACTGAGGAGAGATTCGAGACTCGGGCCATCCGGGCTTGTCGCAATAGTGGGCACCGGGGGCAGCCGATGCCGCGTTGCGTTCCTTCGCGAGCTGATGCGCCCGACATCCTCGGCGACGCGACGCGCGTAGACCAGGCCTTCGAGCAACGAATTGCTGGCGAGCCTATTGGCACCGTGCACGCCCGTGGTAGCAACCTCGCCACAGGCCCAAAGACCCTTGAGCGATGTTCTGCCGAACTGATCGGTCTGCACACCGCCCATGTGATAGTGGGCGGCTGGAGCGATCGGCAGCGGTTCCGTTGCAGGATCAAAACCGGCTTCTCTTGCGGCGCCAAGAGCCTGTGGAAATGATGAGGCTTTACCCGAGGCGACCAGGGGGCGCACATCCAGAAACAACGCGTCTCCGGACAACATCCTGCGCTGAATCGCCCGTGCAACCACATCGCGCGGTGCCAGCTCGGCCGCCGCATGTTCTTCAAGCATGAAACGACGACCGGACTGATCGAGCAACAATGCGCCCGCGCCGCGCAGCGCCTCGGTCAGTAACGGCAGGCTCGCGCCCTTATCGTTCGCACCCGGCACGAGAGCGGTGGGGTGAAACTGCATGAACTCGAGACCCGCAAGCCGTGCGCCAGCCCGGGCCGCCA
>DDIS01000216.1 GCA_002338615.1 Proteobacteria bacterium UBA1844
GATGTTGCGTCAAACAGCAGCAGTTCCAGTCGCTCCGCATGGCGGCTAAATACGGCGAAGTTGACTTCGGCACCGTCAAGCGAGCAGCCAAGCGGGAGCGGGCGCCCCGGTGAATATTGAATGTCGGGTTCTACGCCTGTCGATCCGGCATCCACTGGTTTCGATGTTTTGCATTTACGCTCAGACATACTGATCGTCCGCTGGGTATCGGCAGCTAACTGAGAAATTTCGTGCGACCGTGCTTGTCACGTCGAGTACGCCGAATGGCCCGGCGACGATCACGCCAGTTCCAACACAGCTCGAACGATGTCCCTGCGGCTAATCACACCGACGACCCGCCCTTCAACGAGAACCGGAAAACGGCGATAAACTGTCGTAACGAATAGCTGCGCGATGTCCAACAGACTCACGGTTGCGTCAACCGTAACGACGTCACTCGTCATGAAGTCTGCGACTTTTCCGCCGCTACTCTCGCCGTGGTAGCCTGCGGTGATGACCGGTTGCAGACAGTCCCGCTCGGTCAACATGCCGACGAGTTCACCGCGTTTATCGATAACCGGTGCGCCCGATATGCGGTGTTCTAGAAAGAGCCGCATGGCACCCATGAGGTCGGTCTCTGGTGCGACACTGATAACCTTGGTCGTCATGAAGTCCTTGGCCGAAATTGACGGCGACAGCGGCATGATCAGTGCCCCTGCTGACTCGACTGTCGACGTTCACTGAGACAACACGCGTTCTCCGCGTCGTTTGACGGACTCATTTGGCAGCACGCGCGACCCGTCCTGCGTTTTCCAACAAGCAAGCCAACCGCCAAGGCCAGACCTGCCAGGATGAAGACGATAAAACTCAGTATAAATGTCGTCATGTGTTCTCACTCCTCAAGTACAAGTGTGTGAACGGTGGTACTCACCACGTTCATCACCAAAAACTCCATAATTGGTACCCATGCGGTCTAGCCACCGTGCTGATGTCGGCCAGAACGACGCTGTGGCGCCGCGCTGCCAAAATCATCGAGCGCAATTTGCCCCTCCTCGACACCAAGATCCTGGAGCATCTTGATGACGGCTGCATTCATCAACGGTGGCCCACAGATGTAATACTCGCAGAGTTCTGGCGCGGGATGGTCTTTTAGCAGTTGCTCGTAAACCAGCTCATGAACAAAACCTGTGGGTCCGCGCCAATGATCATCCGGCAACGCATCCGATAACGCGACGTGCCAGTCGAAATTGTCGAACTCGGCGGCCAGGTGATCGAACAGATCCGCGTAAAACAGCTCCTTCAAACTGCGCGCACCGTACCAGAACGACATCTTTCGCCGACTTTGCTGTCGAACAAGCTGGTCGAGAATGTGTGAGCGCATCGGCGCCATTCCGGCACCGCCGCCGATGAAAACCATTTCGTTGTTGGTGGGCTTGGCGAGAAACTCGCCAAACGGACCGGTCAGGGCGACTTGGCCACCTGGCTTCAGCGAAAACAGATACGAGGACACCACGCCGGGCGATGTGCTCTCGGGGGCGCTCGGTGGCGGCGTGGCAATACGGACGTTGAGCATCAGTTGATCACCCTCGCCCGGATAGTTTGCCAGCGAGTAGGCGCGTGTCTCCGGTTTCTTAACCGTCGACTCGAAGCGCCACAAATTCAACCGATCCCAGTCAGATCGAAATGCTTCGTCAATATCGAAGTCACTAAAGCGCGCTTCGTAGGCAGGGCTTTCAATTTGGATGTAGCTGCCGGCGCGAAAGTCGAACGACGCATGTGCGGGCAAGTCGAGCACCAGTTCCTTGATGAAAGTAGCCACATTGCGGTTCGAGCGCACCGTTGCGAGGTAGCGTTCGATGCCCAGTATTTGTGCGGGCACCTCGATCACCAGCGGCTCCTTGACCGTTAGCTGGCAGGCCAGGCGCTGCTGCTCTGCAGCTTGCCGCGGTGTGATCAGGGCGCGCTCAGTTGGCAACAACGCTCCGCCGCCATCAACCACTTTGACCCGACACTGCCCGCAGGTGCCTCGTCCGCCGCAGGCCGAGGGCAGGAAGACACCGTGCGCCGACAACGCCGCCAGTAGCGTTTGGCCGACCGTGACCGGCAGCGCCCGAGCGTCCTCATTGACCGTCACGATCACCTCACCGGAGACCACCAGGACCGAGCGGGCCGCCACGATGAAGACGGCAAGCAGCATCACGATGGCGGTAAACAACGCGATAGCGATACCGAACTCAAACATGGTACGCGCCGTCGCTCACAGCCGGATGCCTGAGAATGCCATGAACCCCATGGCCATGAGACCGGCAGTGATGAAAGTGATACCGGCGCCCTGCAGGCCGTCGGGGACGTCGCTGTAACGCAGCTTGTGACGCAGCCCGGCCAGCACAATGATGGCCAGCGCCCAACCAACGCCGCTACCGAAACCGTAGACCACACTTTCATCGAAGCTGTATCGCCGTTCCCCCATAAACAGCGACGCCCCGAGAATGGCGCAGTTGACGGCAATCAGTGGCAAAAACACACCGAGCGCCTGGTGCAATGCTGGAAAGAAACGATCCAACACCATTTCCAACACCTGCACGATCGCGGCGATGACACCGATGAAGCTGACCAAGGCGAGAAAACTCAAGTCCATGGCCGGCAAGCCCGCCCAGGCGAGCGCGCCGGGCCCGAGCAGGTAGCCGAGAATAAGGCTGTTGACCGGCACCGTCACCGTCATCACCACTACAACGGCTGCGCCGAGACCGACGGCGGTGTCGAACCGGCGCGACAGGGCCATGAAGGGGCAAATACCAAGAAACAGTGCCAGTACCAGGTTCTCGGTGAAAACCGACTGCAGAAACAGGGTGACGTAGCTGCTCATGAGCCCGTCTGCGCTCTGTGTACATGCCGAATACGGAATTCCGGCTGTTCGACCTGCTCGACCCGCCAGGAGCGAATCCCCCAGATCAGGAACCCAACGATGAAGTACACGCCGGGCGGCAACAGCATCAGTCCATTGGGGTAATACCAGCCGCCGTCGGCCAGCGTCGGCAACACCGGGAAACCAAACAGTGAGCCCGCGCCGAGCAGTTCGCGTATTGCTGCGATGGTCATTAAGGCCAGGCTATAACCAAGACCGTTGCCAAGACCGTCGAGAAAGCTCGCCGCAACGTTGTTCTTCATGGCGAACGTCTCGACGCGAGCGAGCACAATGCAGTTGGTGACGATCAGGCTGACAAACACCGACAGCTGGCGGCTGGTCTCGAAGGCATACGCCTTCAGTATCTGATCCGCGACGATCACCAGTGAGGCGATGATCGTCAACTGCACGACGATCCTGACGTTGTCCGGTATGTGGCGGCGAATCGCGCTGATCACGGCGCCGCCGAATGCCAGCACGCCGGTGACGGCCAGACTCATGAGCAAGGCCGGCATCATGGACGTCGTGACGGCGAGCGCGGAGCACAGTCCCAGGATCTGGAACGTAATGGGGTTCTCCTTGATCAGCGGACCGAACAAGGACGCTTTGGCTTCGGGGGTCATCGGGTTTCCTCGCTGGTCTCCCGCCGGGATTGCAGGTAGGGGCCGAATCCGTGTGCCCCAAACCAGTACCGCAGCAGGTTGGTAACGCCACGGCCAGTGAGCGTCGCCCCGCTGATGCCGTCGACCTGATGCACGGCACTGCTGCGGCTGGTGCTCTGCACCGGGCCTTTGACCACTTCGATCAACGGTTCGCCGGCGTCACTATAGATCTTCTTGCCGCTCCACAAGTCTTGCCATTTGGGATTATCGATCTCGGCCCCCAGTCCGGGCGTTTCCCCGTGCTGATAGAACCGCAGTCCGACGATGGTGTTGGCGTCCGACTCCAGCGCGACGTAGCCGTACATGGTCGACCACAAGCCGTAGCCGTAGACCGGCAGAATAATCTGCTGCAGCCGATCCGCCTCGTATAGCAGGTAGACGACGGCATATCGGGGACGCTCCTTGATGAAGGCGGCATCCAGTTCGGGCGGCACGGTAACAAGCGTCGATGGATCGCGCACCGCTCGCTCGAGCGTCGACGGATCGATGTCGAGCGCGTAGTCGCCTGTGGCCAGATCCACGACGCGCGGCTCTACCCGCTCAAACAGAGCCTCTGTGCTCACACCGGGCTGCAACAAATTCGCAGCCGCGAGAATGTTCTGTT